>JALQWE010000047.1 GCA_023258825.1 Planctomycetaceae bacterium
GTTAATCGCCTCGGTCGCCAGCTCCGCGATGCCGACACCGTCATTGTGTTTCAACAAACGGGCAAGGCCCTCGCTGCCATGAAACTCTCTGAATAAATCCTCCTGCACTGAATCGCCATCGACTGATGAACCATCCCATCCAACTAAGCCGATGTCAGAGAGGTTCCTGAGTCAACCTGTCCCGCGTCCGCTGCGGTCACTTGCCTACAGTCTTTGATCACGATTCATTGATGAGCAAGTCGACAGATCGTCGTGTTTTGCGCCAACGCAACGTCGCATCCCGAATTCCCATCGGCAAATACCGCAGACAAACACATCCCGGCAATCAGCCAGAAATCGCCGCCGAATTCGACACGACCCTCGTTTCGTCATCTCTGACGGTCGCCCGCGCGTCTTTTGTCTGCACTAACAGGGATGGAAGTAAATCCGTAGGACTCATTCCCAAACTCAGGGTGAGCCTCCTCGGGATTTTCGGGAATGCAATCGCGACCGGGCCTGGACAGCAAAGACCCTCAGGTGATCGCTCTGCAAAAGCCTCTAAACACACGCCTAACGAAACGGAACCCGGTGTTGTTGTGAACGGTTCCCGGAATTCAAGTCGCTTTCCCAGTGTCCGTTATGGTCATTTTTCGGGAACCGGTGCTCGGATTAAAGGGGTTCTACTTCTTTGCAGGGATGCAATGGTTTTTTGCAGGGATTGGTTTGCGGAGCTTTTAACCTGGAGACAGACAGAGAATGAGACATGTTTTTTCAAGTCACGAGCGCAGGAAATCACTCGCAGGATCGGGCCTCTTCGCGGCTGCGGTCATTGCTGCAGTCAGCATGGTGGCTACCAGTCATGCAGATGTCATCACATTCGGCTCGGGGGCCAATGCGTTCAACATGGAGTTCGTGACGATTGGCAAGCCCGGTAATACCGCAGATACAACCGGCACTCCCAATCCCGCTGGAAGCGTGGCCTACCAGTACGACATTGGCAAGCATGAAGTCAGCGAGGACATGATCGACAAATACAATGCCGCTTATGGTACCAGCAACTCGCTGGTGATCACTAAAGACACCCGTGGAACGAATAAACCAGCCACGAGCGTAAGCTGGAATGAAGCAGCTAGGTTTGTAAACTGGCTGAATACCAGCACAGGCGGGACGGCAGCCTACAAATTCACAACCAACGGAGTCAATGATAACATTGCCCTCTGGGATGCGATACTCGACCCACTTGATTACGATTTGTCTAATCCCTATCGCAGCAAACGGACCAAGTACGCTCTGCCCAGCTTCAACGAGTGGTACAAAGCAGCCTATTACGATCCGAATGCAAATGGTGGTGCCGGGGGCTACTGGAACTACGCCACTGGCAGCGACTCAATCCCTGTTGCGGTTGGAAGCGGAACGACCAGCGGCACGGCAATTTACAATCAACCCCTGGTGCAAGGTCCAGCGGACACCACGTCGGCTGGTGGCTTGAGTCCCTATGGTGTCATGGGACTTGATGGAAACGTTTATGAGTGGGAAGAAAGCTCCCACAACAAAACGAACAGCTCAGCAAGTTTGAATCGGGGCATTCGTGGGACTTACTTCTCCGAAACATTCCTCAATTCCGCATCAGTCAGATATCAATATGCTCCAACTGTCAACGCCGCCTACGACCTCGGATTCCGGGTTACCATGCTCCCACCGGCCCCAACCCCACCCGCCGCTGTTCCCGAGCCGACCTCAATGGCGATCTTCGGCATCGGTGCGCTGGGGCTGGCATATCGCGCTCGACGCAGAAACACAGCATAACTATTCGCTCCTATAATAAATTGAAGTAGAGATCAAAACGGGCGATCTTATGGTTGCCCGTTTTCAGGTTCCCCACACCATCGCCTTCGTCAGGTCCGTCGCCCCGGCAAAATCACCCTAAGTAACGAACGACAACTCTGCTGGTCGATGCATAATGAGTTGCCAGGCGAACGGCAAATGATGTGACACAGAAATTCCCGTTGGTATTCCGTTTGTCTGCTCGCCCGCTGCGAGTGGAAAAATCTGGCCAGCCTGAGACACTGCCCCGCCGTAACAGGTACCTGACATTGCTTCACAGGTTGCTCCACAGGTTCGAGGCACTCCGGCGCAGGCAGCGTTCGGGGTCACTCAACCCGGCATAGATGCGACCAGATATGGGCCCGCCGTCGCTTTTTCCTGAGATCACTCAGACTTCACCCACAAGTGGACGCCGCTCCGAAATCACCCGGCAGCCCTGAACCTGAACACCGTAAATTTCATGGCGCTCGCTCCTCCAATCCTGCCAGTCGGGTCACCAAACGGCGGAAAACGCACTGATGAGATTCCCGGAATCGAATTCTGTTCGCGACAGGCCACTTCCATGCGACAAATTGGCACCTACGGACAAATGCCGTAGACTCAGACGAAAGCAGAGACCAATCGTATCGCCTTCCTGTACTTTTCTGAAGACAGCCGGAATCGAAACATGGGTGTCTCAGCAACTGAAGCAACTCCTGAACGAGCGGCGTCTCTCAGTGGTCGGACTGCGGCAGAATCCTTCCTTGCCGAGGCCCCGGTTGCCTCCGAAAATGTCGTTGAAGAGCATAAGCTGCTGAACCCCGATCCAGCGTCAGGCAGGATTTCATTTGATGCTTCTGACACGAGGAATGCCGGTGAAATTGTGCCTTTGGTGACTATCGGAAGCAAGTCGAGGGGCGATGAATGACTTTGTTGGCAAGCCTCCCGGCAAGGCCAACGGGAGACACTCTTGAAAAAGATTCACGATAGTTGTGCGTCCTGGCTATCGTGATGCTGAAATGGCAATCAATCCCCTTCTCCGACTATGTTGTTGCCATCGGCAGATGGTCCGTCCGATCCACCAGAAAACAAGTTTTCCAAAACAGCAATCCTCCTCATGCGAGCACTTTTCCTGATTCCGCTTGCTGCGCTTTGCGTGCTTATCGGAGCCTATCCGCTCGCCTATCTGGTGGCCGATGGCAAATTCGGCCTTTTTCAGCTGAAGAGCGAGGCTGTCGTCAATGATGACTGGTGGCGACTGGCGTTCTACTCGCACATCATCACCGGCGGCGTGGCTCTCTCGGTCGGATGGTCACAGTTCGTGAATTCGTGGCGACAACACCACCCGGAAATCCACCGAGGTGTTGGGAAAGTGTACGTTTTTATGGCCTGCCTGAGTGGCGTGGCGGGCATTTGCCTCGCGCCCCGGTCCAGCGCCGGCTGGATTGCTGGCTCAGGTTTCGGCAGTCTCGGGATGTTCTGGCTCTGCGTGACGTTGCAGGCATACATCAGCATCCGACAGGGAAAAAGACAGGAGCACACGAGTATGATGGTCTACAGCTTCAGTGCGTGCTGTGCGGCAGTAACGCTGCGATTATGGTTGCCATTTCTGCTGGGTGTGCTGCGTCTCGATTTTTCCGTTGCCTACCCCATAGTGGCCTGGCTCTGCTGGGTGCCCAATCTGCTCGTCGCATGCGCAATTAACTCCCGATCGTTGACGAAGTCGCCTGGGTCTTCTCATGTCCGCCAGTATGAATCATCAACAGAACCGGAAACTCAGTCGTGAGGCGCCGGACGCAGCGTCAAATCACCCCGAAAATGGGTGAGGGGCTCTTAATCCCGGTAACATGAAGACAGCAAAGCAAACCGCCGTTCCAGAGCAGTAGCAGATCGTCATGCGGTCAGTCATCGAAAATCTTCGCCGAAAAGCGGCGCGAGCCCCTGTTTTATCATTTACTCCGTGCTGCCCCGGGTATGATTTCCACAGGGACATACCATGCTGCAATGAAGATGGGTGTCGCCTTGACTGACACGCAAAGCGACCATGCCGTTTTTCACAGACAATCATCCTGCTACGATTGTCCGCACTCCGTGCAGCCCCAGTGGCTGCCCTACTGTTAAACAGACTCGCTGATCCAGTTGACCAGTCACTCACCGCGTGTGGTCCGCGATTCTCGACCGACTGCAGTTGTTACTCTCGGCAATTTCTCCTACCGCAAATCTTCGGTAATCCGATACCCCGTGATTCTGTTGCTGAACACGGTCGCCCTGCCTTCCACTGTGATCTTACAACCTGACAGGTACAACGATGAACAAACACCGTATTTACACCACCAGTGTTGCCAGCGTGTACCCCCACTACGTAACGAAGGCCGAGAAAAAGGGACGCACTCGAGCCGAGGTCGATGAAATCATCTGCTGGTTGACGGGCTACAGCCCCACAGAACTCATCAGCCATCTCGATCAACGAACAGATTTCGAGACATTCTTTGCTACAGCCCCGCAAATGAACCCGCACCGCAGCCTGATCAAGGGCGTAATCTGTGGCGTCCGAATTGAAAACATCGAAGAAGTCACGATGCGGGAAATTCGCTATCTCGACAAACTCATTGACGAACTGGCCAAAGGCAAGGCCATGAGCAAAATCCTGCGTTCCCCGCCACAGTCGTGATCAAACGCCCCGACAATTCCCAGCCGTCCGTACCGCATGCCCCACGACCGCTGGTTCAGTGGGGATGTGCCGCAGAAACTCGGCGGTCCCGGCCCTGAGACGGCGAAACAGCCGAAACACGCAGAACACTCCCTCCCTGCCGCCAATACTCATGAGTTCTGTGTCTTTCGCAGTAAAACTCTGTGTCACCTGTGCCCTCTGTGATTGAAAAAACGCTTCGCGTGCGCGGCAGTTTCGCCACACCCCTCGCCCCTGTCATGCACGACCTCCGGCACGCTGGGTTATCAAGGCCCAACCGCAAGTGGTCGCCTGCATGGCTGGAAAGGTGCCTTTTTTCAGGATCACTCCGCTACTTCGGATCCACTTCAAAAATCACCATGTAGTTTTCTTTCAGGATTTCACGTACTTCCGTGACCTTTCGGAATCCTGCCTCTGTGATCTCCCGCTCAAAGACCTCCTGTCCCGCACGCACATGACTCAGCGTCCATTCCGTGCTCTCCCCTTCAATGCGTTTGAAATCCACCACAATCACACGCCCACCAGGCTTCATCGCTTTCCGAAGTGACGCCATCGTCCTGTTCGGAAATTCAAAATGGTGGTATGTGTCACAGATGAAAGCAACGTCCACAGAATTCGGTGGCAGTTCCGTTGAGTCGTCCTGACACAGCAGCGTTTCCACATTCCGCAGATTGCGTTCACGACACGTCACTTCAATGTGATCCAGAAACTTCTGAGCAATATCGACGGCGATCACACGTCCTTCCGGACCGAGGTTTGAGGCGAACAGTCGTGTGAACAGCCCTGTCCCCGCTCCAATATCCGCGACCACATCCGTCGGTTTCAGCGAAAGCGCTTTCAGAATTGCCTCTCGTTTGGCAAAGACCTCACGGCTTTCAATCTCAAATCGCTCAGTAAACTGCTGCGGATCCGGATCCCGAAAAGAATCGTTGATGCCCGGTCGCACACTCTTGTCCTGCGCTCCTGCCGACGCCATCTGCACCAACACAGCCAGACACACACAGCAAACAAATCGTCGCGCCACGTAACCTCTCCCGCTTTCGTAAACCACGTCAAAAGCTCGTTAGTCGGAACTCCAGCGTCACATCCGCTGCCGAAGAAACACCTTCACCCATTTGCCCCGAGTCAAAGCTCAGACACCACTCACGTATCAAACCAGTTCCCGACGGCTGCCCCATGACCGCACACGCAAAAATCTCAACCAAAAGTCTGCAGCATTCGTCGCACGGTGCCTTCCAAATCGTGTTTCACTGCCCGCGTTTCCCATCACCCGGACACCATACTGCTTACCAGCACGAACAGCCCCACACCCAGAATAGCAACCGAAAACACCTTCTGCAGCAGCGCCGTGGAAAGTCCCTGCCCGATCAGTCGCCCACCCCATAATCCCGTCAATCCACCAGCCACAAACGCCAGCGTCAGTTGCCACGGAATCAACTGCCCCGCACTCACCTGCACAAACACCCCGGAAAAGCTGACAATCGCAATCACCATCAGCGACGTCCCAACCGCCCGCAACATGGACATCCTGCTGAACACCACAAGTGCCGGTACAATCAGAAAGCCACCACCAACCCCGAACATGCCCGACAGAATTCCCGCGAACACTCCGACCAGCAATAACAGTCGGGCGCAGCGACTGGTCAGTATCAGATTGCCTTCGGTATCGCGCTGACATCCGGGACCATCGCTGCGGTAACTTTGCGGAGCGCTGGCGGGATCTCGGGGAATGCACACCTGAGTCCCTTCAGCAGCCCGACGCGCACGCCGCCACATGACACCCGCGATACTCAGCATCAATATGGAAAACAACATCATCAACAGTGACTCAGGGATTTGTCGGGCCAGCCACCCACCAATTGGCGATCCCACCATCCCCGCCACCGCAAACAGGGCCCCCGTCCTCAGTTCGGCCTCGCCCCGTTTCCATTTCTGCAGAAATCCAATCAGTGATGTTATCCCCACAGCAACAAGGGAAATCATTACCGCCTCACGGGGCGAACACCCGAGTCCATAGACCAGCATCGGCACAGCAAAAATGGCCCCGCCTCCACCGGTCAGGCCAAGGGAGATGCCGATGATTCCGCCAAAGACAACACCCAGAAAAAGCATAACTCTCTTCCGTTCCGCTTCCCCGAGCACAACAACCGACTTTTCAACGTGTATTCCGAAATCCGTGTCAGGCGGACTCTGGCGGCATTACCCCGCAACTTCGCAGATTTTCGTACCACAGACCTGCGTGTTTTCCGGGATCGTCGGCAATCTCATGGCAATCCACGCCCTGATCCCACCCACGAGGTCCGAAATGTCGGTCCGGCCCGCCTGACACAACAGGCTCACAGCAATTGCCGATCGATAACCACCCTCGCAATGCACAACCACCGGACGGTCCACCGGAATCTCTGCGATTCGCTCACGCAAATGAGTCAGCGGAATGTTGTGACTGCCCTCCAGATGCACAATCGCGTACTCTTTTTCTGATCGTACGTCCAGAATCCATGGCGCCTGCTGCTGGTCCCGGGACTCCGATAATGCCGCTGCCGTCTGACGCGATATCGTCTGCAGCAGTTCCGGATGCTGCTCAAGCGACGACATTCCTCCCTGCAGGTATCCCGCGACATTGTCAAAGCCGATCCGCCCCAGTCGCATGATCGCTTCCTCTTCATTGTCGTCGCCAATTACCACGATCGGAGCCTCGTGACTCAGCATTGAGCCCGCCCAGGTCGCGTATTTTCCCTTCAACCCAATATTCAACGCCCCCTTCATCGACGCCCCCTCGAAGTCAATCGACTCGCGAACGTCAAGAATCTGCGCTCCGGACTGCTGCAATTGCAGCACTTCCTCAGGACTCAGCCCCTTCAATGAGGACTTCAGTGTGCGATCCAGATCAGGACGCTCCTGCCGATTTCGTATCGCGTCGTACACAAAATAACCTGGCGCCTCCGGCTGCTCGCTGGTGACCAGCTCCCTGAACTGCTCAAAAGACATCGGCTGCAATGCATAATTCGACTTCTTCTGTTCGCCAATCGTCGACACCGTCTCTTTACTCAGTGACTTCCCACACAATGAACCGGCACCATGAGCCGGATAAACCAGCGTAGAGTCCGGCAGCTGACGAAGCCGCCCCACAGACTCATACAGCATCGCCGCTAACTCTTCAGCCGTCACACCAATCGAAGCCAGCAGGTCCGGTCGCCCTACGTCACCAATGAACAATGTGTCTCCGGTTAACACCGCGTGAGGCGCCGTCTCACTGCTGCTTCGGTCGAACACCAGCAGCGAAATCCCCTCAGGTGTGTGACCCGGAGTCTCCAGAGTACGGATCCGGACGTCACCGAATTCAATCACATCCCCGTCACTCAGCGCCGTATGCTCGAATTCTGCCTGAGCCCTGCGCCCCATACAGATCTGAGCTCCCGCCTGATTGCGAAGCTCAATGTGACCCGCCAGAAAATCCGCATGGAAGTGGGTCAGAAAGACATAACGGATGTTGTATCCGCCAGCCTTCGCATCCTGCAGATACTGTTCAATATCCCGCTGCGGATCCACCACTGCCGCGGTCTTTGTCTGCTCATCCGCAATCAGATACGACGCATGCGCCAGACAACCCAGATAATACTGTTTCAGATACATGTTGAATTCCTTCCCTTCCAGACATACGAATGCATCTGCAGTGCAGGCTTGTCGCTGGATGACTATGCAGGAGCGGTATTATTCAGGCCGCAACCATCACACCTTACGCAGTTCTCAGGACGCCGGCACAACAGAACCTATCCGGCTCGGAACTGCTCACATGAACTGACACCAAATGTCCGCTATGCCGGTGTTCGGCATGTCCCGGCCGACGCATCGACCTGATTCCACGGCATCCGCGCCAACACCATCGCCATGCCACAGGTATCGGTGACACCCGCAAATACCAGTCCCGCACCAACGAAGGCCGCCAGGCCCGCACAATACGGATGCACAAACATTCCCAGCAATCCTCCCGCAAGCACCAGCAGTCCTGCAGCAATCCGCACCTGACGCTCCAGCGAAATCGTCTTCCGGCCGCGCACCACGGAAAATCCCGCCTGATCCCAGGCCAGAGTCCCTCCCTCGACATTCACCACATGAGTACAGCCAGCGGCCTGCAACTTTTCACAGGCCTGCTTTCCACGACTGCCCGATCGACAGATCACGTACAGTGGATTCGTTCCGGAATGCCCGGACAGCACCGCGCCCGCATCAAACGTCTCCAGGGGAACATTTCTGGCAATCGTGACATGCACTTCACGAAACTCTGCCGGCGTACGAACGTCAATCAAATCAATCCGCTCGCCCGCCCGCACACGCTCATTCAGATCCCGAACAGAAATCGTCGCAACACTCATGATCACATCTCCCTGAAATGCAGACTTCAATCTATCGACACATCGCCACACAACGATATTTAAGACCAAATAAAACGGAGACCGATCGTCTCCGATTCAACTGACAGCCTGAAAACACCAACCAGACACTCGACGCACTCACATCGACACGACACTCACACCAAATCGACCTTCAATGCAGCCCAGAATGTTCTTCAGGTGCGGCTCCACAACCTGATAATAGACCGATCGACCGTCCTTTTCACTGGAGAGAAAACCACACCGCTGCATCAGCCGCAAGTGCTCCGACGCCATCGGACTGGGAATCCCACACGCCTCAGCCAGCTCACCCACCGTATAACTGCCCTGCAGCAGCATCTGCACCATGCGTAAACGATGAGGGTGAGCAAGAACCCGCAGACATTCGGCCGCCTGCCCCAGTGCATCCAATTCGGTCAGTTTCAACTTCGCATTCGCCATGCCTCACCTCCACTGACAAATATATCGGAAGCTCCCGACATGTCAATGAGTCTTTCCGGTGGATTTTTGGCGCATGATCGGACTTCTGCGGTCCGAGTCGTGGTTGCTGGCTTCGCACGATCGCAAAACGGGGCCCCTCAACAACAAAAGGGGCCACTGTCCCGGGTTTTCACCCGCTGCCGTTGAACGAGTCGTCGGGAGTTTACGGCAGCAGCGGCAGCAACTCTTCAATGCTGCTGAAGACCACAAAGTCCGCGTCGCTCGGCAGAAAATCCTTCCATGCAGAGCTGTTCGTTTCTGTCGCGACCACCACGTCCGCCAGTACGGCAGATGTGTTGGAGGAAATACTCTGGACTCGATAGACCTCGCCATTGATCCAGATGGATGCTCCCGGGGTCAGCTCTGTCAGAAACGCCGTACCAACTCCCGTCAGTGTGGAACTGCCGACCTGCACCGTCACTGTGCCAGTCAACTGAGTTCCCGGGGGCGGCGATTTCGTCAGCGGGACTTCATTCAGCGCAGAAATCCCGTAAATCCCGCTCATGTCATACGTGTTCAGCTTGTTAATGCTGTCCACGACAACCATACCCGCTCCCAGAACCCGGCCAAAGACGGTGTATTTTCCGGCATCAAGGAACGTGTTGTCCTTCACATTGATAAACCACTGGCTGCTGCCACTGTTGATGTTTCCGGCGACCATCGCCATCGCCAGAGTTCCACGGAGATTGGAATTCGCCGCCAGAAATTCATTCGCGATCGGCGGGCTGGTCTGTACTGGACTAATCCGCTCATCGCTCAGCGTGAAGCCGCCTCCCTGAATCACAAAATCTGACACACTGCGATGTACAATCAGATTTTCATAAACCGGTGATGACTGATAACTGCGAAAGTTGGCCACGGTGACCGGTGCCTCACTATCCAGCAATTCCACGTCAAACGCTCCTGCCGTTGTCTGAAATCGCATCACAGTTCCGGTGGCATAGTGCACATTCAGAACCGTATCAGCGACTCCTGCCGGAGTCGTTGCTCGAATGATCAGACGATGATCTCCTCGGTCCGGACCTCCAGCCGTCAGCGGAACCGTCACCGAGTAGGCACCCGTGGAATCGGCTGCCCCGGTCGCATCGTCGAATAGCCCGTCGCCATCACTGTCCACAGCCACAATTGCCTGCGCGGCGGTCAGTCCGGATATTTGAAAATTACTGCTACGAGTAATCAGTGTCTCACTGGAAGTGACCACCAGATTGTCTGACACATCAGTGGTCAGCGCAAAACTGTCGGCATCCTGGACGACAATCGTGGCAGTATCAGTGGTTCCGGGACTTCCCAGAGTTACCGTCACCGATCCCGTCCGCTGTCCCGACGACACGGCCCCGGCAATGACCGTCAATGACACATCCACGGACTGCTGACCTGCGGGAACAGTCACGGTGGCCGGTCCCGTCAGCAGATCCGGTGCGGAATAACTGAAACTGACAACAACATCACTATCCGCAACACGCCCCAGACCAAGTACCGCTGGCAACTGACCAATCGACTCACTGACTGTCAAACTGGATGGGTCAATTGACAGTGTCAGCAAGTCATTGTCTGTCAGATTCACGGTCGCACCCGCACCGGAAAATCCGGCGGCGGAAACCTGGAATGTCACGGAACCCAGCAAGCCCGCAACCGCGTCATCGACCGCAGTCACCGAGAAATCAACCTGCGACTGTCCCGCCGGAATTGTTACCGTTGATGGGACGTTGATCCGCGCTGAAGTCGTGGCCACGGAAACGACCAGCGACGCGGAAACGTCGGCCGTATTGCGGGAAACCGTAAACACCGCCGTACCGCCCGCCCCTTCGATCAGTGATCGAGTTGCCGGCGAAAGCTGCAGCGCCGGAGACTCGTCTTCCACGACCGTCATCAACAGCGTACCACTCGCATACCCCGAGGCTGCCGCCGAAATCGTGACTCCCCTGTTACCGGAGACAACCGTGTCATTCAGGGGAGTCACCGTGAAGGTTGCCGAGTTCTCGCCGGCAGGAATAGTGACCGTTGCCGGAACAGTCAGTGCGCCGGAATCTGCATTCAGAACGACCGTTAGTGCCTGAGACAGACTGGATTCGTTTCGTGTGACCGTAATCACTGACCCAGCAGCAGAATTCTCACTCACCGACGTCCCCACACTTCCCAGACTCAGCACTCCCGTCTCATTGTCTGTTACCGTTAGAGATGCCAGGCCGGCCGTAAATCCTGCAGCAGAGGCCGTCACCTGGGCCGTCACAGGACCGTCCAGAGCCAGATTATCAACTGGTGAAATCGTCAATTCGACACTGCCCTGCCCCGCCGGGATCACGATCGAAGAAGGCACTGTCACGCGTGCTGTATTGCTGACCAGCAGTACGGTCAGTGGCTGAGACCTGTCAGCCGTATTTCTTGAAACCGTGGCTGTGATTCCAGCAGCCGCGTTTTCTGAGACTGTCGACGATGCGGGTACCAGCGTCAGTGCCGGGGCTGTCGTGTCCGTCATTGTCAATTCGAGGGTGTCAGAGACCAGACCGGTCGCTGTTGCCGTGATCACAATCGGTTTGGCAGCGTTCACCAGCGGATCGCTGACCGGCGTGGCAGCAAACGTCACTGAAGCTGCACCCGCTGGAATTGAAACGGAAGCTGGTACGCTGAGCCGACTATCGGAACTTGACAGGGCAACTGTCAGAGCCTGAGTCAGGTCGACCGTATTTCTGGACACGGTGACCTGCTGGCCCGCCGCTGCATTTTCATCAACCGAGGCCGACGTACTGGTCAGATTCAGTCCCGCTACCTCATTGTCCGTGATGGAAAATGTATCATTGCCGGACAAATAACCGACAGCCGTTGCATTGATCTGCACCTGGCCTGCGCCGTCAGCAACGTCGTTATCCAGCAATTGCAGAACGCCGCTGACTGTTGAACTGCCCGCAGGAATCACGATCTGTGCCGGCACGGTCACACGACCAGCCAAGCTGCCCGTCAGCTGCACTGTCGCAGCCTGCACAGTAGATCCACTGCGCGAAACAGTAAATGGCGAGGTCGTTGAATTCTCTGCAGCCTCTGAGGGTGTGATGTCAACGGTCAATCGCGGCGCGGCAGCATTCACCAGTGACGTGGCACGAGCCAACGCGCCCTCTGGAGTCCCCTCGATTCGCTCCTTCTGCGTCGCCTCGATCGTCGACCCTGGTTTCCCATACCTTCGAACCGATCCGACATTAGCAGTGGCCGCGATTTCCAGTTGATCAGCGCCCAGCAACGCCCCCACGACCAGCGTTCGGGACAGCACAGTATTTCCCTGAATCCGGACACTGTCATCCCCCTGCCTCATCCAGAGCGATGTCCGTCCATCGACAGCTGTTCCATCAAGCCAGGCCACATCCCGCCCTGCGCCAGCGTCGACGTAAAGCGAACTGCGCAGCGTGCTGCTCTTCAGGAGAACATTGTCGTCGCCACGCCCGGTCCGCAGCGAAACGCCCCCGGTCACGATCGTCGTGTTCAGCACAATGGTGTCGGCAGCCGCGCCACCCGATACAGCCAATGACTGACGCAGAGAACTATCCGAAATCGCTATCAGGAGGGAATCCGAGGAGCTCACGGTCACATCCTCATCCGCAACCAACCGATTCAGACTGACGGAATCCGCCCCTGCTCCGGTATCCACACGCAGACGCTCGGTCAGATTGGCACCGGTCAGATTGAACTGATCATCCCCTGCCCCCAGAGACACGGAAACTGGTCCGCGTATCGTCACATCTGCACCCACGCTGAAAACATCGCTGCCTCCGAGCAGCCTGACGACCAGGTCTCGATCCAGCGTCGTGGAGCTGGCGCTGACCACAAACGGTGCATCTGACCCGTTAATCGTCGTCCCGAGACGCCCCTTCAGCGAGAGTGCCCCCGGGGAAGCCACCAGCTCCAGGTCATTGGATTGATCGTCCCCCGTGATCTCCAGGCGGGATTCAGTGAGTGACACCAGCACGTTGCCAGCCAGCAACAGCCGAGACTCAAGTCGTTCAAACGCTGTCGCTCGCGAGTTATAACGTCGTCCGAGGCTGAAGGGTCGGGAAACAGAACAGCAAAAATTCCATGCGTCGCGAATCCACATGATTTCCGAGTCCCTGATACTGTTGACAATTCAATACGTCTGAAAGCAAAACGTCTGGTCGGCGGTTTGGCAATCCGCGAACCATTCAGCGGTGGCGGACACTGGCGGAAATGCGTCAAAGCTCAGTCATCCCGCCGCCCTCAGTCTGCCTGTATAGCACACACCGAACTGAAAGAGACGTCCGATCAGGGATTTTCTCACCCGCCCCCGGCTTTCCCCGCCGCCTGACTCGCACGGCTCGGATTTGAGGATTCCCACGGCTGGCGACAGATGAGGCAAAAAATCACCACTCCTGGAGAAGCACCTCCTCCATTCCGGACGGAAATCCTCACCGGACACCGCCCACATCCCTGTTCCGTAAAGCCCCTGCAGCTCAAGAGACCGCCTGCAGCCCCCAGCGCCCCGGTGCAGAGCCCCCCCGCCGTACTGCCTGCCGTTTTTTCGCGGCAATGCTGTGTCCCGGACAGTGGATTGTCGACGCCGGGGACACACCACAACCCGGTCTTTCCGGGTGCTTTCTGCGGGCGTGCTTTCCATGGCTTTCCAGGTGCCACCCATCCATTTTTAGCCCCAGTTGCAAGCCCGACGGTGTGTCCCCAGAGACTCGGATGGTGTGTCCCCGAGCAGCTAATGGAAGCAGAGCTCACCGTTGCCGAAAAGCCACAAAGCACTCCCTCGCGTCAGGTGCCACCCATCTGTTTTTTACGCCCAGTT
>JALQWE010000481.1 GCA_023258825.1 Planctomycetaceae bacterium
GGAGCAAGGTGGATGCTGGGCTCCTACATCATCCTGTGGTCTCTCAGCACCGGCTTTCTCGGCCTCGCATACTCACTGAATGCAGTCCTGTTGCTGCGACTGGCCTGCGGACTGTTCGAGGCCGGAGCCTATCCACTGGCTGCCAGTATCGTCCGACGCTGGGTCCCCATCACGTCCCGCGGGCTCGCCAGTTCACTGATCGCCGTCGGGGGACGCCTGGGCGGAGCGCTGGCTCCGATTCTGACAATTCAGCTGATGCTGCTCTGGACCTCAGGAAGTGACTGGTGGAATTTGCCGGAGGATGCCAAAGCCAGCCTGACAAGTTGGCGTCCCGTGATGGGGCTTTACGGTGTGGTCGGTGTCGTGATCGGCACCGTCTTTCTGATCTGGTTTCGCGACTGGCCACAGCTGCACCCGTCAGTCAATCAGGCAGAACTCAAGCTGATTCAGGGATCCTCTGTAACGCCCAGCGTTCCGGTTCGACGTGCAGAAGCTCCGCCGGTCGCAGCCATGATCCGATCCATTCCCATGTGGATGAACTGTTTTGTTCAGTTTGCGGCCAATCTGTGCTGGGGATTTCTCGTGACAAAGTTTCCCCAGTACCTTGAAGAAACGTTTCTCACCACTCAACAGAATCAGGGGTGGTTGCAGAGCCTTCCGCTGGCAGCCGGAATCGTCGGGCTGTTTCTGGGAGGCCTCTTCACCGACACACTGACGAGAACCTTTGGACTGCGATGGGGACGCTCCCTCGCTATGTCCCTCTCGCGATTGCTGGTCGTGCTCGCTCTGATCGCTGTCCCGATGGCCGAATCCGCGTGGAGCGCCACCATCTGCCTTGCTGTTGTCGGCCTGGCCACTGATCTGGGCACACCCGCAGTTTGGGCCTTTGGACAGGATGTAGGCGGGCGATTTGTGGGATCAGCTGTCGGCTGGGCCAACATGTGGGGTAATTTCGGCGTCGCTCTGTCGCCCCCATTTTTTGGCTGGATCGTCGGCATGTCCGCTCAGGGCACCGGTTGGAAGTATGCGTTTCTGGCCTGCGCAATCGTGAACCTCGTGGCAGCAGTCGCGGCACTCGCTGTGAATGCCGCCAGACCACTCGTCCCGGAAACCGCAGTATCAACGCCTGCCACGTAAAACACACGTTGCCGGCACTGGACCACGGTGACTGTGTGCTCGCAGAACGGGACTGAAACCCCGGCAGAGATTCTGCCGGGTACAGTCAGCCACACCCACACACGCTATCATTCCTGTTGCTGCTGACGCAGCGAACATGGCCGTCACCAGACATATTCTGGAAATCGCGGCTCATGCAGATTTCCCTCAAACGGATACGCTGGCCGCCAACCGCGGAATCCCCGTGGCACGGGACCGTGCAACACCGGCTGTCGATGTGGCCAAACGTTTTGGTGCCCATGCGGCCCTTGAATCTCACCGACTGGCACCGGTGGGACCGGACCAGGACCAGGACCAAAATGCCCCGGCGGATTGATTCCAGCGGCTCCCTCAGGCACGCGCGGCTGGTGCGCCACTGGACCATGAAATTCTCTGACAGCTCCGATGTGAGGCGGCACTTCCGGTAGGCCTTCCGGCATTCCTTCCGGAAACTGTCCCGGAATTGGTCCAGGCCCTGGAGCAATTCCTGGCCGCGCGGGTCCCCGATAATGCAGGGGAGGGTGCACTGGATACGGCGCCACTGGCCCAAACGCTGCACGAAACGACGGGTACGGACGTGGATAACCCGGGGATTCCGTGACCCGCACACCGCGCACCTGAGTGCACCGTTCACGAAAACGGTATCCATAGTCCGAAAAGTGGTAGCCGCGATGCAAGCCGCATCGGCCACAGGAATCCCGAAATGGCCGCTGATAATAATGACCACAATCACCGCATCCGCCCTCCGGACGCAGATAGCCGCAACTGCGACAACTCGGCTGCCGACCGCACCCATCACAATCACGGCCCCCGCAGTGGTCACAAGCTCCATATGGTGCCGTGGAACTTGTCAGGACGTAGTAACCAGCGGTGACCGGTAGCCCCGTCTGCAGGTCTTCTTCCCGCTCGCGCGAGGTAGATTCGTCCCGAACTTCGTCTTTGCGCAGGTCTGAGTCCCGACGTTCGCCGCGCGACTCTTCTTCCTCGCGCTTCTCCCGAGCTTCCGGCATGGGAGCGCGTCGGCGGACCGGCGCTGGTTGTCGGGACTCTTCAGTCTCCGAATTGCGACCACGAGGAGGCGCCGGTGGCCGCTGTTGACCGTCCGGACGACTCTGATCAGGACGCCTCTCATTTTCTGAACCGCGCTCAGGCCGTCGATCCGAATCGCGCCCGTCCTCGGGGCGCGGCCGTGGTGGCTGGGAGCGTCCCTCTCCACGCGAGTCGGAACGATGCTCAGGGTGCCGTTCAGGACCCGCGGCCGGGCTATTCCCATGAGTTCTGCCGCAGTCAGGACATGGTCCGCCAGCATGCGGCCGCGAGTCCCACTTGATGTGCGATGGCACCCTCAGGTCGCCCTCAGCGTGCGCTCGAGCCTCTTCTGAACAATCTGCCAGATCCAGAAAACAGGACCCGGAATTGTAAGCACAGATTCGATCACAAAAGCCAATCTTCGCATGACCCGAAAAACAGTAAGACTGATCCAGAGCCCCAAACGCCCCGGAAAGATCCTGCAACTCACTGGTCAGCGCATGCTGCAGACTGGTTAAGCCCGTGATCAATCCCAGAATCAATACCGTTCCAACCACCACAATCTCAGCGGACAGAATCGCGCCGCTTTCACAACCCAAAAACCTCTTCCACATCAGCCTGACCATCGTCAAAGCCCCCTGATTGAAATCCATGAGCCTCCGGATCCGACTAAGCCCGCGGCAGCGCACAAGCCCGTGGCTCATGCGCAGACGAAGACTCCGCGGACGCGGCAGGAAACGACTCTCTCTGGACATTGGGGAGATCTGTTCAGGTCTCGCCGACCTCAGCACCATGGCCGCGCAGCTCCGAACGCCATCCACCAGGCCGTGCCCGTTGTTGCCGTACAGACGTGCGCAATGGACCGCGCAGAGACGAACCCGGTTCGAGCTCGCTCCGAACTCACCGGCTTACAGCACGAACTCCACCATCCAGCGACGGCGTTCGTGCCCGCATCTCCAGCGGTACAAATTCCACAAGGCATAAACACCAGAAGCGAGACGAGGCACAAAGCCCCGTCTCGCCTCAGATGAACGCGACGACTGACATCCTCTCAGCCGAAGGGCGGTTTCTCAGGCCGCCAATCTCTCTCGCAGTGAACAGAGCCGATCACGAGGGACAGTCGGTTTCTGCGATCGCCGCCACTGTGGTCGAAAACACAGCACCAAGCCCGCACTTGAAACCTCAGATCCGTCGCAACCGTTACAGTCACAACATCACTTACATTTGGCACATCCCGTACCATCGGCACAGACCGCACAATCGTCACAAACGGACTTTTCGTAAGCACAATCCAGGCAACAACTTGGGAATTCCGCGCCAATTTTTTCCTGATTGGCACACCATTTCGCGCTAAGCCAGCTTTGCGCCAAATGTAACGATTGTGTCAATTTTCCTGATCATACTGAACATTCAGGTTCTCCGACCTGTGTCGATTACACCGGCACGACAGGCACTC
>JALQWE010000482.1 GCA_023258825.1 Planctomycetaceae bacterium
AGCTGCTGTGTTCGGCCGGCTATGCCACCTTCTTCGCAGGAAAATGGCATCTCGGCGGCGAAGGGTTTGCCCCGGAAGATCAGGGGTTTCAGGTGAATCTCGGTGGCCTTGCTCAGGGGGGACCCTATGGTGGCCGCAAGTATTTTTCGCCCTATGGCAATCCCAAACTTCCTGATGGCCCGCCCGGTGAACATCTTCCTGATCGACTGGCCCGAGAAGCCGTGCAGTTCATCACTCGCAACCAGTCTCAGCCCTTTCTGGTCTGGCTGCCATTCTATTCGGTGCACACGCCACTCATGGCCCGCGCTGATCTGCAGCAGAAGTACGAACAGAAGCGCGCGGCACTCACAGCAACAGATCAGTTTGCAGATGAACCGCCGCGAAAAGTCCGCATGTCTCAGGATCACGCTATTTATGCGGGCATGGTCGAGGCGATGGACCAGGCTGTGGGGAAGGTGCTGAACAGCCTCGATCAGCTGCAGTTGCGTGAGAACACTCTGGTCATCTTCACCAGCGACAACGGCGGGCTGTCCACCAGCGAAGGCTCTCCGACCTCAAATCGGCCGCTGCGTGCCGGCAAGGGATGGCTTTATGAGGGAGGAATTCGGACGGCGTCGATCATCAGTTGGCCGGGACGAATCGCGGGGGGCGGGATCAGCGATGCTCCAGTCATGAGCATCGATTATCTGCCGACGATTCTGGAAGCCTGTGGAGTTCAGCCACCAGCCTCCCTGAAACTGGACGGGGTCTCGCTTCTGCCGCTTGCAGAACGCAATCAGACGACGGCTTTGAAGCGGCCTTTGTTCTGGCAATATCCGCATTATGGGAATCAGGGGGGAGCTCCTGGGGCTGCTGTGCTGGACGATGGCTGGAAGCTGCTGGAATGGTTCGACGACGGTCGCACCGAATTGTTCTTTCTTGCTGACGATCCCGGCGAGCGTCTGAATCTGGCTGACAAACATCCCGACGTTGTCACTCGGCTGCGAAACCAGCTGGCCGTTTGGCAGAACGACACCGGCGCCTTAAAATCCTCACCCAATGGGAAATGGGATCCACAAGGCCCCGACGGACGTAAGTAGTGTGCCCGACTGGCGTACACTGTTGCACAAAATATCCTACGCGTAATGATTTAATATACGTAAGGTAATAAAATGCCGCGTCCAGACACCTTCGGGCTGCTGCTCTGTCTGCTTGGACTGATTACCTCGCTGCCGGTTGCCGCGCAGGACCGACTGCCATTTTTACGCCATACCATTGACGGTGAAAATCGCAACAGTGCGTGCTGCCTGATTGATGTGAATCGTGACGGGCAGATGGACCTTGTCTGCGGGAATCACTGGTACCAGGCGCCAGGCTGGCAACGGCATGCGGTACGGACGGTGGAAGTCATTCGTGGTCGACAGGACGATTACTCCAACCTGGTCGTTGACGTCAACAACGATGATTTCCCGGACATCATCAGTGCTAATTACCGAAGTCAGAGCCTGTACTGGCTGGAAAACCCCGCGGCGCCGGACCAGCCCGATCAGCAGTGGCAACGTCACGAGATCTCGAGGCCAGGGGCGATGGAAACCGGACGGCTTGCGGACATCAATGGTGACTGTCGGCCTGATATTCTGCCCAACGGCACCACCTTCGCCGCGTGGTGGAGCCTGCAACCTGGAACTGCTCCAGACTGGCAGCGTCATCCGCTGCCGTCGGAACTGGCCGGACATGGACTGGGCCACGGTGACATCAACGGTGATGGACGTGTGGATGTGGTGGGACCGGGTGGTTGGGCGGAAGCACCGGTTGATCGTGAGCGTGACCGATGGACATTCCATCCGGAGTTCTCGCTGGGGAAGGACGCCTCAATCCCGATTCTTGTGGAAGATGTGGATGGGGACGGTGATCGGGACCTTGTCTGGGGGCGTGGCCATCAAACCGGGCTGTGCTGGCTCGAGCAGACCCCACCGACACTGGCAACGGACCGCAAATGGACCTTCCATGTGCTCGACAGCAGCACCAGTCAGAATCACAGCCTGCTGTGGCTGGATTTGGATGGCAATGGTCGCAGTGAGTTGATTGCCGGAAGTCGATTTCAGGCACACGATGGTCGGGATGTGGGCGAGGCCAATCCGCTGACCATTCTTTCCTGCGAATACAATCCCGAATCGCGTTCGTGGCACAGACGATTCATCAGTCAGAGCAGCCGTGTGGGGTGGGGTGTGGATCCGAAAGCCGCCGATGTGGATGCGGATGGCGATGCTGATCTGGTGTGTGCCGATCTGAGCGGGCTGTATCTGCTGGAAAACCGCAGGATTGTCCGGGACGAGGCAGTGTTTGTCGCGACCGGTCGGCAGGCCGAGAATGCAATCGATGAGTCTGTGATTGAGGCAGAGACTTACCGGCACACCGATTTGTCGACTGTCGTGGACCGTGGAGTGTCGCGACCGCTGAAAACTCCGGCAGACGCGGGTTTGCGAAGACAGCATATTCTGCAGGGGATGAGTCTGGCGATGGGCCCCGTTCCCGATTCGACGCGGCGATGTCCGCTGGATGTACAGATTCACAGCAGTGAGTCGTCAGGTGGCCTGCTGCGCCAACGCATTTCGTGGGCTCCGGAACCCGGAGATCGTGTTCCTGCGTGGCTGCTGATTCCGGAGGGACTGACAGAACCCGCGGCAGCGATGCTCTGCCTGCACCAGACCACAGGGATTGGAAAAGACGAGCCTGCCGGGTTAGGTGGGCTGCCGAATCTGCATTATGCTCTGGAACTGGCTCAACGGGGCTATGTGTGTCTGGTTCCGGACTATCCGTCGTTTGGTGAGTATCCCTGGGATTTCAGGGTTCAGGGAAAACACTATGCCAGCGGCAGTATGAAGGCCATCTGGAACAACATGCGTGCCGTGGATCTGCTGCAGAGCCTGCCGCAGGTGAATCCGGAACGTATTGGCTGCATTGGACACTCACTTGGCGGCCACAACACGCTGTTCACCGCCGCGTTTGATCAGCGACTGAAAGCGGTCATCACCAGTTGCGGCTTCACCGGGTTTCACGATTACTACCGCGGCAACCTGGCGGGCTGGACCAGCGATCGATACATGCCGCGAATTCGTGAACAGTACGGCAATGATCCGAACCGGGTTCCGTTTGACTTTCAGGAAGTTCTTGCAGCGATTGCGCCCCGAGCTGTCTTCGTTTCGGCACCTCTGAACGACGACAACTTTGACAATTCTGGTGTGCGTCGCGTCGTTACCGAAGCGGCGAAGATTTATCGGATTTTCGGTGTTTCCGAGTCACGACTGACCACAGCCTATCCGGATTGTGGCCACGACTTTCCGGAATCTACTCGAAACGATGCGTGGCAGTGGCTTCAGCAACACCTCTGAAGAAAAAGGGGTCAGGTCTCAATTCCACATTCCGTTGTGTGTTTCGAGTCTGTGGACGCGGGTTTGTCGGGAACCACGGATGAACACAGTGAACACGGATGGATGGTGCCCGGGGTGGAAAAAGGGGTCAGGTCTCAAATCCGTATTCCGTTGTGTGTTTTGAGTCTGTGGACGCGAGGTTTGTCGAAAACCACAGATGAACACAGTGAACACGGATGGATGGTGCCCGAGGGAGATGAGAAATTGGTGGTGGG
>JALQWE010000483.1 GCA_023258825.1 Planctomycetaceae bacterium
GTGTGTGGCCGGGTCTGCGGGGACGTGTGGCGTTCCGGAGAATGGGGACTGTGGATTGGCGGGCTGGGGGCTTGTGTTCTGCGGGATCAGAGCATAGGGTGTGGATTGGGAAATGGCAGGAATCGGCGACCGCTGTTCAGCAGCAGGCCGGGTTTTGCCGGCGACTGGTTCGCTGACGATCGAACGGGCCAGGCGTGGATGGTGTGATGCCTGCAGGACTTAGAGAGAACGGGTGTTCCATGCTGGGACGAATGCTGTGTGTGTGTGGAATGCTGCTGCTGGCGGTGGGTTGCGGCGAGAAGGGTTCTGATGGGCCGCAGTCATCGGTGCGTAAAGCGACGCTGGCATTGAACTGGTACCCGGAGATGGAGCACGGTGGTTTTCTGGCTGCAGAAGTGGTTGGAGAATTCGAACGGAATGGTGTGGACGTGGAGATCGTTCCGGGGGGGCCTGGAGCGCCGCAGTTCGTGATTGCGGAATTGCAGGCGGGGCGGATTGAGTTTGCGGTTTCGGACGCGGACAACGTGGTGAAAGCGCGAGCAGCCGGTGTTCCCGTGGTGGCATTGCTGGCACCGCTTCAGGATTCGCCTCGGTGCATCATGGTGCATCGGGCTTCGGGCTTTACCCGGCTGGAAGATTTGAAGGATATCGAACTGGCGATCAGTGAATCGCGTCCGTTTGCCTTGTGGATGAAGAAAAAACTGCCACTTTCGGGCGTGACCATGGTTCCGTTCAACGGCTCGGTGGGTGAGTTTCTGGTCAAGCCTGCGTATGCGCAGCAGGGTTATGTGTTCAGCGAGCCATTTGTGGCGAAGGAAAAGGGGAGTGATCCGGAGACGCTGCTGGTGTCAGCGACGGGATTCAATCCCTATGCAAGTCTGCTGGTGACGACGGAGACGATGATTCGGGAGCAGCCGGAGCTGGTGCGGGGTGTGGTGCAGGCGAGTCTGGCGGGATGGCGGGGCTACCTGGCCGATGCGGAGCAGACCAATGCCTACATTCATACGCTGAACAGTGAACTGTCCATGGAGGCGTTGCGTTTTGGCGCGACGGCCATGTCGCCGTTGTGTCAGACGCCGGAGGGACTGGGGTTCTGTGAAATGACCGTGGACCGCTGGCAGACGCTGATTTCCCAGATCGAGGAGATTGGTGAGATTCCGGCTGGCAGTGTGAAAGCCCAGGACTGTTTTACTCATGCGTTTCTGGGCAGCAAATGAGTGCTCTGGTGCAGTGGCAGCAGCGGGCTCAGTGAGCAGTTCTGCGAGCAGCCTGGCTTACTCACGTGGTGGAGAGCCCACGAAGAAGGTGGGCGAGGGGGATTCGGCGGCGTCCGGCGTGGCGTCTGTGCAAGGTGAGCGGTGCGGCGTGAGCCCACCGAGACGAATCACTTTGAAGTGAACACAAATACAGACGTCCTGGCGGGCTGGCCTGGGATGGCGAAACGATGTTAATCCCTCGAATAGTCGCGTTTTGCTGCTCCGAAACGATCACACTGGATTTTGCTCCGCGAATTCAGCGCACAATCGCTTCTCGAAAATCAAGCAAAAACCACCCAGATTCTCCATATTACTTTCGTTTCGCCATTCCAGGGCTGGCCCCGGTTTGCCGGGGTGTAGAAGAGCGCTGGACGTACGTTTCGGCGGAGCGAAACGCGACTATTCCCTGGATGAATACTGTTTCGCCGTGCCAGGGCGAGGGGGATTCGGCGGCGGCCAGTGCGGCGTTTTTGGGGCCGGAACCCTGTTTGTTTGGGTTGGATGGTTGGTTTGGGTTGATTTTGCCTGCTGTGCGGGATTGTCCGATTTTCGCGCGAACGGTGACTTTGTCGGATTGCTCTGAAGCACCATCGGCGTGCGTGTCGAAACCGATAGAGTCGTCATAGTCGTTATGACCAGCGAGGTCAGTTGCGCGGGTGTTTGGTCGGGGGCTGATGGAGCCCGGAGGTCCTGCATCCCGGTCCTGAGCGGTCGAGTTGCCGAAGAGATTGCGGCGGCTGGAGCTGGTTGGGGATGGAAACGCGAGCCTGCATCGTTTTCGTGCGTCAACGGCAATGGCGGCTGGTGTTGGGGTTGGACGGCCAGGGGTGAAGACGGAAGGGGCCAATGGATGGCTGCTTCGATGGAGAATGGCAGGATGCTGAATCGATTCATGCGACGAACGGCGAGCCGCAGACTGGTGCTGATGCTGGCGGGCCTTGCCGGGGTGTCGTCCATTTCCGGTTGCTCGCGTCAGTTCTGGAGAACTCAGGCGGATCGCGATTCGTATGCCGCAATTGGCGAAAAGGTGAACGATGAACACTGGCAGATTCCGCGATTTGAGTTGACGCCGGATTCGCGCAGTCGTTTTTATGATCCGTATGATCCGGACAAGACACCGCTGCCTCCGGACGATCCGACGGCGCATGAGTCAATGCATTCGGTGAATGGGCTGAAGGGCTACAGGAACTGGCACAAGCTGGGAGTGGCCTTTGCGATTGAGAATCCTCAGTGGCTGGCTCCTTACGGATTGTCACCGGAGGGTGTGGACCCGGTGCAGTCACATTCGCGACTGGCCCTGAAAGTCAGCCTGCCCGACGCGATGGATCTGGCGTCGATCCACAGTCGGGAGTATCAGACGAATATTGAGGATCTGTATCTGGACGCGTTGTCGCTGACGGCGGAGCGTTTCAAGCTGGGGGTGCGGTATCTGGGCACCAACGGGAAGGAGCCATCGCCGGGAATTACGGGATCGACGAACGCGGCGGGGACGAGTAAAGCGGTGCTGGCGACGCCGTTTGGTATGAGTCAGGCGTTGCCAACGGGCGGTCAGATTGCCGTGGACATTGCGAACTCGGTGACGTGGGTATTTTCCGGGAACGGCAGCCAGTCGTCTGCTCCGAGCCTGGGATACAGTCTGACACAGCCGCTGTTGTTTCAGGCAGGTCGAAAGATTGCGCTGGAATCACTGACTCAGTCTGAGCGTAAGGTGTTGTACAGCGTGCGAACGTTGGCGCGCTATCGGCAATCCCTGTTCACTACGGTCACGCAGGGTTATCTGAACATTCTGCTGCAGCAGCAGAACATTCTGAACACGGAGAACAATATTCGCCTGCTGGAAGAGCAATTGGAAGCTCAGCAGGTGCGTGATACGCGTGTGCCGGGTGTTGTGAACGCGGCGCTGGACGATTTCCGGGATCTGCAGATACCGGCGGAGCTGCAGGGGCAGTTGTCGTATGACGGCAACTGGCTGAAGTGGCGTGGGGATCTGACGGACGACCAGGAGCGTCAGATTCTGGCTTTGTCCAGCGATGTGGATTATCAGTCGGCGGCGACGGAGCTGATTGACTTCAAAAAGCAGCAGACCACCAGTTTGTCGTATCTGCAGTTGCGGGATCAGTTGAACCAGAGTCTGGCGGGGCTGGCGAACAACAATCGTTTGCTGGCGGATCAGCAGGATTCCTTCAAGCTGACTCTGGGGCTGCCTCCGAATGCGACTCTGGATGTGGACACCACGCTGTTGAAGCCGTTTGAGCTGATCAGCTGGGATCTGATCAACCTGGAGACAGATCTGCGAAAGATTCAGAAGGATCTGGGTGAGCGTTTGTTGCCGGCGCAGAGTGTGGCGGACGGTGGGAGTGGTCCGGAGC
>JALQWE010000484.1 GCA_023258825.1 Planctomycetaceae bacterium
GTTTGCGTTCCCCGGGAACGGATTTCCAGCGTCGATGGACCCAGAAGTATTGTTCCGGGGCTTTGCGAATCAGGTCTTCGAGGGCGGTGGTGAACCGCTGCGTCAGCCGTTCGACACCCTGAGCATCCTGGTAGTCCACAGGGTCGATGATTTCCTGAGTCGTGAGGCAGAAGCGGACCCAGCGGGCACCTTTCTGCTGCGATTCGGGCAACCGCCAGGCTCCCCCGACGATGATCAGAGCGTTGTACTGCAGAGCCAGCAGTGCGATGGATTTGAAGGTGGATGCCGGGCGTCCGAAGAAATCCACAAACAGGCCGGTACGACCGGCATCCTGATCGCACAGCATGGAAACCATGCCGCCGCGGTGCATGATGTCAGAGACGTCGGCGCCAGCTCCTGCCTTGGAAATCAGGGTATGACCAGTGGATTCGCGATAGCGACGAAACCATTCATGCAGCCACGGATTGTCCAGGTCGCGTGCGACCACACCCATGGGAAAACCGAATTTTCCAAAGGTGTTCACACTGATTTCCCAGTTGCCGAAATGGCCACCCAGGCAGATGACCGGCCGGCCGCAGCAGAGTGCCCGCACGCAGGCGTTTCGGTTTTCGAAATCGAGGACTTCGGCGCAGGTCTCCAGTTCAAATCGACGCGGCAGCTGCACCATTTCGCAGACCATGCGGAACAGATGCTGCCACATCGCGGTGAAAATGCGCAGCACTTCACTGTCCGGCAGTTGTTCACCAAAGGCAATCCGCAGATTGTCCCGTGCGACGTCGTACCGGCTGACTTTGCGTGGCAGCAGATTGACGATGCCCCAGGCCAGTCCGCGGGCGAGCACGATGGTGGCGAACGTAGGCAGGCACTGGACGACCAGCAGGATCGCCCGGAAGGCTGCGTATTCAGCCAGGTACCGCAGTTGACGACTTCTGGTCATGCGTGTGCCGCAGAAAAGGTGATCGAGAGAAAGGGGGATCCGGGCATCAACGTGGGTGTCAGGACTCTTTGGTTCACAAAGGTTCGCCTGTCATTGGTGAATACCGAGTTCACAGCAGCTCCGATTGAACAGATTCAGGCTGCCCGACGACTCAGGGCCAGACGCTTCCGAATCAGCGATTCCAGCAATTCGCCAACGCCGATGCCCAGGCTGGCCGCCGACATGGGGACGAGGCTGTGCGATGTCATACCGGGAATGGTGTTGATTTCCAGAATGCAGAAGCTTCCATCCGGACGCAGGCGAACATCTGTGCGACTGATCGCGGTGACTCCGCAGACGCGACAGGCACGTTGCACGGTGGTCAGCAGTTCGGGTGGCAGGTCCGGGGGTGCGATTCGATAACCAGTACTTTCGTCGGAATACTTGGCGGCGTAGTCATACCACGGTCCTGCGGGCAGAATTTCGACGGCTGGAAACACCGTGTCATCGACGATTGGCACCGTGATTTCGCGGCCGGGAACGTATTCTTCCAGCAGGCAGTCTGTTCCCCAGGCCAGAGCTGCCTGGAGGGCCTGCTGCAGTTGCTCCGGATGCTGGACCAGACTGATGCCGACGCTGGAACCCTGTTCGGTGGGTTTGACCACGACGGGATAGCCCAGCCGTTCGGCGGCCTGCAGGGCTGCGGTCAGGGGTTGATGTTTTCGCAGTACGCGACCAGCGGCGACCGGCAAGCCGGCCTGCAGCAGCAGATGTCGTGTGGCGGCTTTGTTGAAGGTCAGTGCTGAGGCGGCCGGGGAGCTGCCGAGCCAGGGCAGTCCGGTGGATTCGAGCTGACGCTGCAGCGTGCCGTCTTCGCCGCCCGTGCCATGCAGCATGGGAACGATGACGTCGCCGTGCACCCGGAAATCGGCCAGTGGGCATTCTGCCGGGTCCAGCAGTTCGACGCGATGCCCCAGTGCGGTCAGCGCGGCGGCGACTGTGCGGCCGCTGTCAAGGCTGACCTCGCGTTCCGCCGAGGCACCTCCGGCCAGGACAATGATCTGCAGCGGGCCCTGATCCGGCAGACTGCGCATGGTGACCTCCCTGTCATTCTGCCACCGCGACCTTGCGTCGACCGGTGAAGTGATGCATCACAATCCGCAGGCATCCTGCCTGCGGATCGATTGGTTGTCTGAGTCAGTGATGGGGACTACCAGACGCGAATTTCCAGTTCGAGTTCCACGGAATACTTTGCGGCGACCTCGCGGCGGATACGAGCGATCAGGTTTTCCACATCGGCACTGACCGCCCCTGGTTCCGTCACGATGAAGTTGGCGTGTCGGTCACTGACACGGGCCTTACCGGACTGTGCGTTTTTGAGCCCGCATTGTTCGATCAGGGCGCCGGCACTGAGTCCTCGGGGGTTGCGGAAGATACAACCGGCGGATTGATCGGCCAGCGGTTGCGTGGATCGTTTCATGATCCAGTTTTTGCGCATCCTTCGAGTCAGTTCTTCGGAATCATCCTTGTGCAGTTCCAGCGTTGCGGAGAGCAACAGGAGGTCCTGGATGCTGCTGCGTCGGTAGGCAAAGGACAGTTCATCGCCGCGTCGCACGGCGATCACGCCTTCCTGTGTGAGTACGCGGATGGACTGGATCAGCTGGCCGATGTCGCCGTTGCGGCCGCCACTGTTGCCGACGACAGCTCCGGCAACCGTGCCCGGAATACCGACCAGATGTTCCATGCCGCCCAGACCGGCGCGAGTGGCTTCGGTGATGACATGCGACAGCAGTGCTCCGCCGCCGGCGGTTACGGAGGTATCGCTGATGGTGATCTGCCCAAGGACTGGTTCCACGACGTGAATGACGGCGCCGCGGACACCTTCGTCCCGAACCAGCAGATTGGAACCTGAGCCCAGAATCCGAATGGGCAGCTGCTGCGCCCGACAGACCTGCAGTACCTCAAGAAGTTCTTCTTCGGAACGCGGGGTCAGCAGATATTCTGCTGGTCCACCAGTGCGCAGCCATGTGAAGGACGCCAGAGGAATTTCACGCTGCAGAATCTCGCTGAAGTCTTCGATGGATTTCGTCATGAATTGTGTTTGTCCTGCCTGCACCCATGGTCAAGAGTATGTCACCCGGTTTCGTGGAATAGTCTAATGTTCCCGGCACCTGGTCAAGATTCTTCACCAGACTTGCGTGTCCGCCTGAAGAGTTTATGTGCTGAATGAGCTGCTGCGACGTTTCCAGGGCCGCGTTGACGCCCTGAGTTTCCCGGACGGCCAGCACCGGCAGCACCAGTACCGTATCTGCCAGGGCGAGTGCCAGTGCAAAGTCGGCGTTCAGTGCCCGGACACGGCTCAATTGATGAGGTTCGAAGACAACCACGAGGCGACGACCGGGAAAGACGGCGCGTGCCGTGCGGATTGTCGCCCGCACTGCGGTGGGATGATGGGCGTAATCGTCAATCAGGTCAGCACCGCGCCAAAAGCCGCGATGTTCAAAACGTCGCTGCATGCCGGGAAAGGTGGCGAGGTGCTGGAGGCAGAGTTCCGGTGCGATTTCAAGGCTGCGAGCGGCCAGAAAGGCGGCTGCTGCATTCTGGCTGTTGTGAAGGCCGGGAACGCCGAGCCGAATGGAATATGACTGGCCGTCGGTGTGATTCAGCAGAAAACGCTGACCCTGAAAACGACT
>JALQWE010000485.1 GCA_023258825.1 Planctomycetaceae bacterium
AATCTCTAGCTGGATTCTCCGACTTGTTGCCAATATCCCGCGTGAGCGGTCGCCGCGACCGCTGGCCTGACACGGATCAGTTGGCTGGAGTTGCAGAAGGGACATCGTGGCTGGCTGTCACGCGGTGTGAAGATGCCTCCACCGTTGCCCAGATGCTCCAAACGGTGGAACGGACGCTTGTTCAGGACACAACGCCGGGCGACCACGTTCAGGGGCTCGTTGTCCATGCCGCCGAATCTCTACCGAGTTCGCTGGCGGCCGACTTCCCCGCAGAACTCTTCGGCCTGCTGCGACGCATTTTGCCGGACGACCTGCTGGTCGTTGCCGCAGACAGTCTTCGCGGGCGGCACGTGACCGCGGCCCTTCCGGAACTCCTGCCGGAACTCAATCTTCGTACCCAATGCCTTCCCCGCAGCGCGGAACCCCGGCGTTTTCCGGAGGTCGGCCCAGGAAGACCAGAAATCACGATTTCTGCTTTACGTCCGGCGGTCAGACACGCGGTCAGACAACTGGGCACCACCGGGGAACTCGAAAAATGCCTTGAGGCCGGATTGTTGCTGCTCTGGGATCATACAGAGGAATCGCACGAGATCTCGCAAACCATGGAAGGCCGCGGCAATCCGCGCACAGCGGATTACTGGCATGGAATCATGCACCGTCGCGAACCAGATGCAGGCAATGCCACATGGTGGTTTCGCAAAGTCGGTCGTCACCCCGTTCTCGGGCAGCTCGGTGCAGGCCTGCTGAGCTGGTTGCAGCAGTTGCAGGCAACGCCAACGATGATCACTGTGGCCAGGGGCCTGCTGCGCTCCGATCAGTCGTTCGATCCCTTCCGGATGATCGAGCTGTCAACCGTCGCACTTCGGCGCCCGGGTAGCGATGAAGACAACACCGCACGACTTGTGCAGTACCTCGAAATGCTGGTTCTACTGCGTTTCTGCCTCAAGCCTCAGTCCTGAGCGTTCGCAGATCTGCTGCCGACATGATGTCAGGCCAGTGCACATCTTCACTGCACCTGAGTCCGCCCCGGTTGATCTGCCACATGGTACGGCGGCGCATCCGGCAACTCCGTGCTCATGTCGTACATCTCCGGTGCTGGTACGGATCCCGGTTCCCTCAGAATGTCCAGAGACACCAGCGTGGCATACGTCAGGAAGATCAGCAGTCCCATGGCCACGCCATTCGGCAAGGCATCATTCCCGAAGAACTTGAGCGCACTTCCGGCAGATTTGGAAAACCGAACCACCGAACCATCCCACTGAACACTGTAGATCTCATCCAGCAACAGGTGTGACAGAAAACCAAGCCCGACTCCCACCGCCATCAGCGTGCGTACCCGAACATCCTCACTGTGATAGCTCAGAAAGGTCATCTGAGAAAAAATCAGCAAAGCAGGAATGCTGTGGAACATGCCCCGATGGACAGTCAGCTTAGCCAGCAGGAACGCCCCGCCGTAGCGAACTCCTGCCCACGTCAGCAACGCATAAAACATCGCATGGTCGTCGGACACCCCCAGTGCATGAGCCTGTTGCATCAGTAGCAATGGCGTAATCGCCGCTGTCAGCCCAACCAGTTCACGAATCGGATGTCCACCTTCCGCGTCCAGATCAGGAAGGATCCCCGCGATCCAGGTCAGCGCAGCAGCAATCGAAGCCTGCATCAGGCTGAACCCAGCAAGGAAAAAGGCCGCGCAACCGTAGCCCACTCCCAGCATCCCACTCACCGTAATATGTTCGCGATAGCCCGCCATGAAAACGACAGTCAAATCTGTGAACAGCGTAATCCGGACATCTGCAAGTCTCAGCAAACCTGACGGCACGCGGAAGTCGCCTGAAACACTCACCGGGCGTCCCGAATGACCTGCCCTGGATTCCGATTCTTTGTGATTCGCTGTACCAGACTCGCATTCCCTGAAGATATTAGCCGCGTCTGCCGTCGCCAGATGCACTGGTTCAGAGAAATTCCAGTTCCGGGGCTGAGTCTGTCGCTTAAAGCACAGCACGAAGATTCCGGATTCGCAGCAACAACCCCGCATCGGCAGATTCTGCCGCCCCGGAATCCTGCAGCCCCGTCATTACACAGAGCCTTTGCAATTTGGCGACCACCAATGTCCATCCACAGCGAACACGCCTCTGGCATCGATTGGTCCGGCAAATCAAGCAAAATCCCCCCGGCAGATGACGTCTTTTCCTGGATCCGGAACTACAGTCTGAGTGGTGCTGCAATTGACACAATCGTAAGTCTCTCGCTCACCTGCAAACCCCGTAAAGCTGCCAAATTGCGACAATTCGTGGCCGATCTGCGACATCTGATGCTTATTTGCAACGTCGGACGCAAGTGCAGGTGCTAGGGTTTCCTTCAGACGTGGAGATCCGCACAACTCGGACGGCGACTACGGTTGATGCAACCGTCAGCTTTCAGTGAGAGATGCCTCGTCGACAGAATCCGGCTAACTTTTAGCATTGCCCACCATCATGGACATCGATCGACTCAAAACCGACCTGCTCGCCCTGGGGCTACTGGCCCTGGTGGTGTTCGTCGGCTTGAGTTTTCTCAGCTATGACCCGGCTGACCCCCCGTCCACGCTGGTCTTTCCGCCGCGTCAGGTGCCGGTCAATATCTGCGGTGAGGCCGGTGCATTACTCGCGTGGTACCTGCGGCAATGGCTCGGCGCTGGAATCTGGGTCGGACTGATCGCTCTGGTCTCATGGGACCTGAAACTCTTCTCCCGCGAACCCGTACGTGGAACCGCGCCGACCTTGACCGGAATCTGCCTGTTGGTTCTGTCCGGCTGTGCTTTGCTGCACCTGTTGCTGCCAACCCTTCCCGGTGGATCCACGTGGGGCAGTGGTGGGCAGGTCGGTGCCACTCTCGGTGTTCTGCTCGTCCGCACATTTTCTTCCACCGGGATTCTGATCCTTGGGGCTAGTCTGTTCGCAGCTGGACTTGTGTTAACCCCGTTATCGGACCTGCTCGGCCCTGCTTTTCGTTTGGCTGTGCTGCCGGTAACCGTGGCAGGTGCCACGACTCGCTGGGTCGCCCGTCGCGCCGGTGCCTGGACCCAACCACGCGAAACAGTTGCACCTAAGCCTGCGCCGCCCCCACGCCGCTCTTCAGCGACTTCAGCCAAAGCCACGACCACCGCCAGCACGGAAGAGCCGCCGGCAACCCTCGCGTTCGTACCCGTGACACCAACAGAACCGGCCGTTGCAGAAGTGATCGCTGAAGATGAATCGGATGCGGAATCTCCGGACTCGGCAGACCGCAGCATTCGTATCAATGCACCAGCCACTCTGACGCTGCATAACCCCGATAACCTGACTGTCCCGGTCGCGGAACGCCGCGGGTTCTCACTGCCCGATCTGCGCCTGCTGACGGAATCCGAGGAGTTTCCATACGAGCAATTGGCCAAGAAAGCGAGACTGGCTGCCAACACCCTGGAACAGGCCTTCGATGAATTCGGACTGAATGTTCGTGTTGCTGAAATCGACACCGGTCCAGTGGTGACTCAGTTTGAACTCGAACTGGAAAAGGGACTGCGACTCAACAAAATCACGGCACTTGAGGACGACCTCGCGATTGCCCTGCGAGTTCCCTCGGTCCG
>JALQWE010000486.1 GCA_023258825.1 Planctomycetaceae bacterium
CTACCACCAGCGCTTCACGACGTGGAATCGTTTGTCGCCGATCAGTCTCCCGATGCCTGGGAAAAAGTGGTGGATCGTTTGCTGGAGTCACCCCACTACGGCGAACGCATGGCCCAGCAGTGGCTGGACTTCGCTCGCTATGCAGACAGTAACGGCTTTCAGGTGGATTCGTCCCGACAGATGTGGGCCTGGCGCGACTGGGTCATTGCGGCCTTCAATCGGAATCAGCCCTTTGACCAGTTCACAATTGATCAACTTGCCGGGGACCTAAGGCCAGAGCCGACGCAGGATCAGATCATTGCCACAGGATTCAACCGCAACACTCGTCTCAACGGAGAAGGCGGGCGCATTGCCGAAGAATGGTTTGCTGAAACTGTCATTGACCGAGTCGAAACTGTGGGGCTCACATGGATGGGGCTGACCATGAACTGCTGCCGCTGCCATGATCATAAGTATGATCCGATCACGCAAAAAGAATTCTATCAGCTGTTCGCTTTCTTCAATTCGGTCGACGAGAGCGGTGTGCTGGACAGCGAAGGCGGTTCTCCGGGGCAGGGAAACAGTCGCCCCATTCATCGCGTCAGCCTGCCCGAACATGCTGCAGAACTGGCTCGCTTGCAGGGCCTGATCAAGGCCGCTGAAACGCACCTCGAACAGGTCCGTCAGTCCGCTCCCCAGCGACAACGCGACTGGGAAACAGCCACTGTCCGGCAACTTTCAGAAAACCCCGTTGTCTGGCGTCAACTGGCTGTTTCCAGTGTTCAGAGTTCCGGCGGGGCGACTCTGCAACGCCAGGACGATGGCTCATGGCTGGCCTCCGGGAACAACCCGGAATTCGATGAGTACATAATCGATTCCCCGATCGCTGCCGGCGAGTTCTCGGGGCTGCAGCTGGAGTGTCTGCCGGATGACCGATTGCCCAACAAAAGTCTGGGACGCTACAACAACGGCAACTTCGTGCTGACGGCCGTGCTGGCGACCCTGTCCGCGCCATCACTCCCGCAACCCATCACACTCACCTTCGGCCGTGCCGCGGCAGATTACGAACAAAATGGTTACACCGTGGCCGCAATCCTCGAAGGCCAGGGAAAAGCGGAGCGACACCGCAAAGGCTGGGCAGTGGATGGACCGACACGACGTGAAATCTGCCGCGCAGTGTTTGCACTGCCAGCCGCAATCACGGTCCCGGAACAGGCGACGCTGCGAATCACTCTCAGACACGATGCGATCAACGGCCACAATATCGGACGATTTCGAATCGCCGCGTCCTCGCTGCCACCCGCCAGTCTTACGCCTTCCGGTACGTCCTTCCCGGACTCCGTTCGCATCGCCCTGCTGACGCCCTCAGAACAACGCAGCATGCCCCAGAACGAAGAAGTGACTCGCTTTTTTCTGAGCCACGGTGATGTCGAATCCCAGCAGGCCGTCGCAGCAATCGAACAGGCGAAAAAAGCCGTCACCACCTTTCAGGAGACGCTGCCGATCGTGATGGTGATGAAGGAACGAGATCAGCCCCGTGACGCGCACGTACTGGTCCGCGGGCAGTACGATCGCATCGGTGAAAAAGTCGAACGCGGTGTTCCTGCAGCACTGTCCCCGTTCCCCGAATCATTCCCCCGAAATCGCCTCGGCTTCGCCCAGTGGCTTGTCGCCCCCGAGAACCCACTCACAGCCCGAGTCTGGGCCAATCGCGCGTGGGAACGTTTCTTTGGCACCGGGATCGTCAAGAGCACCGAAAACCTCGGTTCTCAGTCAGACTGGCCCAGCCACCCGGAACTTCTTGACTGGCTGGCGGCCGAATTCATGAATCCACAATCGATCCGCTCTGTCGCCGGCAACGCCGTCCACGCGTGGGACATCAAAGCTCTTGATAAACTGATTGTCATGAGTGCAGCGTATCGCCAGAGTGCAATCGTCAGTTCCACATCCGATCCGGAAAATCGACTGGTGGCCCGCGGACCTCGCTTCCGACTCTCAGCAGAAGTTGTGCGCGATCAGGCACTCGCCTTCAGCGGCCTGCTGGTCTCGCGCGTCGGCGGTCCCGGCGTTCGTCCGTACATGCCCGACGGTGTCTGGGACGAAACCAGTCGCTACGGAGATCTTCGCGGCTACAAACCCGATCAGGGCGAGGGATTGTATCGTCGAAGTCTGTACACGATCTGGAAACGCACGGCCGCTCCACCTTCCATGCAACTGTTCGACGCCCCCAGTCGCGAAGTCTGCACCGTCAAACCCTCCCGAACCAACACCCCTCTGCAGGCACTCGCACTCCTCAACGAAGTCACCTACGTCGAAGCCGCACGAAAACTGGCCGAACGTATGCTGACCGAAGGGGGCGACACGGACACGGCACGCCTGACCTGGGGATTTCGCCTGGTCACAGCCCGTGAACCCGACCAGGAAGAACTGGCCATCCTGACACTCGGCCTTCAGGAAGACCGTCAGCGGTTTACCAGTGACCCGGAAGCCGCTGGCAAACTTCTGGCCACCGGTTCCGCCACCAACGCATCCACGCTGCCCCCGGAAACACTGGCCGCATGGACACTGACCGCCAATGTCCTGCTGAACCTGGACGAAGTGGTGGTCCGGTAAAACAACCCGGCAACCAGACAGGCCAGCTCAGCGAACATTTGCAGTGGTCAAGCAACGGGCGTGATGTCGTTCTGCACAAAGCTGACGTCATCACACCGCCAGCGGTATGCTGCACGGTCGTCATCCAGCGGCCGCACGTCATCAAGCGGACGCATTTCTGATTTCACGGTTTGCCGCAGGGACAGCATGCCAACGGCAGACCGGCACTGTCGTCCCCGACAACGCCGAAGTCGCAGCGATTCCCTGCGTCCACACCTTCAGCGGTCAACACATCGCAGTTCACAGGCGTTTTCCCGGAGTATTCGTTCGCAGGCTCCACAGGCTTCCACCGGACGTCACAAACAACGTTCGCCCATCGTCCCCGCCAAATGCACAGTTGGTGGTCTCATCGCGAGGAATCCTGACGAACTGCAACAGCAGGCCCTCCGGAGAGAACACATAAACGCCCGCCGTCGGAGTCTGCGCCGTTTCATGCGGCGGATTGGCGACGTTCAGTCCCGCAGCGACGTACAAGCGACCTCCCGCATCCAGCTTCATCCCGTCGGGTCCGCGAGTTGTCTTCCAGTCATAGATCAGTGTCTGAGTCGCCCGGTCAATCTCACCATCCGGTCGCAACTGAAATCGCCACAACTTGCGTGCTCCGCCCTGTGAATTGTTGTTGTCCGCCACGTAGAGCCAACGATCATCGGCAGTGATCGCCAGCCCATTGGGACGATCCACCTCCTGAGAAATAATCCGTACCACGCGACCATCGGGATCGATCCGATAGACCCCCTCAATCTCACGCCCCTCAGCATCCTTCATTTCCATGCCCGCACGATCGCCATAACGAGGATCCGTGAAATACAGACGGTTCTTCGAATCCAGCGTCAGATCATTCGGCTGATTGAATCGCTTCCCCTCGAATGTCTCAGCAAGGACCGTCGTTGATCCGTTGGACCCAATTCGCGACACGCGACGCCGGACCGGCTCGCAGATCACCAGCCGTCCCTCACGATCAAAC
>JALQWE010000487.1:0-3307 GCA_023258825.1 Planctomycetaceae bacterium
ACTGAGTGCCGCAAAATCGTTGCAGCAGGGCACAATTGCCTGCAGCGCATGACTGCGACAAACAGCCAGCAGCGCATCGGGACAGGAGTAATCGCAGGGAACGTACAGATCCGAGTACTGATGTCCGTAATCCAGCGGCCGGTTGCCGGTGGTGATGACTCGGAAGCCGAGGCGCTGCGCCGCCAGAATCATGGGCACGTCAGAATGACTGCCTCCGGCAATCAGAAGCTGTTTCATGGGTTCGGCTGAAAGAACATGACTGTTTCCACAACACCCTCAGTGTAGTGCCTCAGATACAGTCGATAGTCAGAGCGAATCTGCAGGATCTGCTGGGGGATCCTCCAGATATCGCCGGGATGATGGTAAACACAAATCGCCATGCGAGGGTGCCAGCGGAGAATCGACTGCCTCGCCCCCTGAAGAGCTCGCGACTCCGCCCCTTCGATGTCCATTTTCAGAAAACTCAGATTCTTCAGTTCAAATTCATCCAGTGCGCGCGTCGTCACACAGATCTCGCCGCCCTCAACAAAAGCCGAGGTTGATCCGGAGCTGGAGAACGTCGCCACACCCGACATGTCGGACGCCGCACAGGGATAACATGAAATACGTGACTCAGAAGAGAACCGCGAGCTGACAGTGGCGAATCCCACGGGATCCGGCTCAAACACCCACACACGTGCAAATCCCGGGCAACGTCGAATGAATTCCGCCGTCGTCGCCCCATCAAAGCTGCCAACGTCAGCAAAGCACTCGCCATCCGTTTTCAGATCCAGAAACTCTTCAAAATACTGTTCGTGCTGACGGTCGGAAAAGCCGCTCAACAGTTCCGAGTCGCCCGTGAGGCGAAAGTCTCTCAACGCCTGAAACTCCAGCTTTGAGCGGGTGTCTGACAGCAACCGCCCAATCTGACTCCAGTGCTCAGCGTTCTGCTGAGCATCTTCGCGAAAGCCTGTGACAAATCGCATTTCCGGTAAGGCAACTCCGCAACACCGAAAGAAGGTGAACAGATCACAATACCGGATAGAACGCTGTTGTAGTTGAGTATGAGCGGTCCGAATACGTCCCAGGATCGTGCTGACAACCAGTGCGTCCGGTGGGCAGTCCCGGAGACGTACCACCGGAATGCCTGCAAATTGACTGGTAGTTATCCTGTCATCGAGAATCCCGGCCACCTCGAACGATTTCAGCAGCGATTCCGCATACGGCGTCGCTCCAAACAGAAATCGCTTAGACGCGGGAGCCTCGAGGAACTCTCTGCAGACAGAGAGTCCCCTCGGATTCACATAAAAATGATCAACGGCTGCCATAGGGATCAGAACATTGAGAAACAGAGAGTGGCCAGTATACACCTTGCTGGTCCGATACTCCGTATCGGTCCAGGAAATGGCGAAGAGGAAAGCCTTGCATCCGCAACAACAGGCGGTCGCATGCGTCGTTGTTCAACTTGTTGAGTGCATGACAAATTCGTCGCTGTCCGTTTTGGAAGGGAACATGCCGCTAGACCAGGCCGTTTCCCTAACCGACTCCCATTGTCCGGATTCAGCCGATCGATTGATGGCCGCCATCATGCGCAATCCTTCCACCGCATCTTCAGCCGTCGACAGATATTCGTGCACTCGATTTGCGCCCATACCTGCCTGCAGCGCATCTGCAATATCGGCGTAGTAATTGGCAAAGGCTTCGATAAAGCCGGAAGGATGTCCAGCCTTGAAGCGACTATACCGTCCCTCGCAGCAGATCTCAGCTGTATTACTCGCTCTTGTCAGTATCTGCGCGCCGCCGAGATTGTCATGCAGTCGCAACTCTTCCGGATTCTGCTGGTACCATTCTGCTGATCCCTGACTTCCGAAGATTCGAATCCGCAGTCCGTTGGTGCATCCGAGGGCGCATTTTCCGTACCACAGGTTGGCAGTGAGGCCTTCGTTGTATCGCGCGAGACACTGAACGCTGTCCACGATTCCTGTAAACAAACCTGTATTCTGCTGAGTAGCACAGACCTGCAGAGGATGGCGATCTGTCAGGAACAGGATCAGTTGGTGCAGGTGGACCCCCAGATCCAGTGACACCGTAGGAATCTCGTAGTCTCGGAGTCTCCAGGGTTGTGGTTCCGGCAGACGATTCTCGCGACTAACCAGACGCAGAAAACCCTCCTGAGGCATTTCCGCCTGCACATGCAGCACTGTCCCAAGCCTTCCAGCCCGGATCAGGTTGCGTAGTTCCCGCACAATCGGATACCCGGAGTAGTTGTAGGTTACGGTCAGGAATCCATCGCAGGCCTCCCGGGCCTTGATGATCTGCTCGCCGTCTTCTATTGAGGACGTAAGTGCCTTCTCACTGATTACCGGATATCCAAGTTCCAGGGCATGACAGATGATTTCGGCATGGCTCGGCGTCGGCGTCAGTACTGCCACAGCAGACAGATGTCCTCGCTCGGATTCCAGCAAGTCGCGCCAGTCCCGATAGTTTCTGTTCTCAGGGATCCGCAGGTCCCTCGCGGTCATCCGATTGATATCCGCATTTCTGCTGAAACAGCCCGCGGTTATCTCCCAGCGATTGTCCATTTCGGCAGCGATCTGGTGTGTCCGCCCGACTGCGGAATTCAACGATCCACCGATGACTCCCAGTTGTAGTGTCATGATCTATGTGCTTTCAGCGGAGTGAGCTGCCATCAAAGGAGTTTTTTTCATTCAGATTCAGAGCCTGATCCACGATATACAGCGGTCGTTGCCGGACCTCTTCAAGGATCCTGCCAAGGTATAAACCCATCACACCGAGTTGCGCGAACCCCAGTCCACCGAGGAAACAGATCAACAGCGCCAGCGTGGTCCAGCCTGCGACAGGTTGCTGCAGCGTGAAATACTCGACCAGAATCACGACGCCATACACCAGTGCAAGGAACGACAGCAGGAAACCGAATCGAATGGAAAGTACCAGCGGTTTCACCGATTGGGCCACAATCAGCTGAATGGCTACGTCCAGTAACCGTGTGAAACTGTACGCGCTGCGTCCGGCAAACCGTGGAGCATGCATCACATCGACAGTCGTCCGGGAAAATCCCGCCATCTCCAGCAGCATTGGAAACGTGCGACTGCGGTCCCGAAATCTTCGAATCGTACCGATCACATTCGATGAGCAGACCGAAAAATTTGCCACCGCATTGTCGGCCTTCAGGTCTCCCAGCACGTTGTAAAGCCAGACAAAAAAGCGAGACATCGTCCGCCGATAGAAACTATCGTTTCTGGCACAACGACGCGCCTGAACGATTTCGAAGCCTTCATTCAACTTCGCCAGCATCTTCGGGATTTCT
>JALQWE010000487.1:3317-3579 GCA_023258825.1 Planctomycetaceae bacterium
TCAGGTTGGTCCTGCAGGTCACAGTCCATCACAACCACTCGCTCACCCTGACAGTAATCCAGGCCGGCTGTGATGGCGAAGTGCTGTCCGAAATTTCGACTCAGGCGCACGCCTCGTACGCGTCGGTCGCGTGCGCAGAGCTCGCGGATCATGCCCCAATCATCCTCGGGGCTTCCGTCGTCGATGAACAGGATCTCGTACGATACTTCCAGGTCCGTCAGGACCGCCGACAAGCGACGATACAACTCCGGAATGCAATTCG
>JALQWE010000488.1 GCA_023258825.1 Planctomycetaceae bacterium
AGGCGGTGGAGCAGGCGTTTCTGGCGCAGAAGCGTCTGCAGGTTTGGGAACCGAAGCGAGCATGGGTGACAGGTGCCGGACAGATCGGTCTGCTGAGTACACTAATCCTGCGGTTGCGTGGAATTGAAGTGTTTACTCTGGCACGAGGTCGAAAGCCAAATCTGAAAGCGGAGATTGCCGAGGGCTTTGGGTCTCATTATCTCAGCACAGCCGATCACTCTCTGTCCGAGATTGCTCAGAAGTATGGCAAGCCGGATCTGATTATCGAGGCGACCGGCAGCAGTGCGGTCGCTTTTGAGGCGATGCAGGTACTGGGACATAATGGGTGCATGGTCTGGACCAGCATCACGGGTGGTCAGAAGTCGGTTCAGGTGCCGTCAGACAATATCAATCTGAACTGGGTGCTGGGGAACAAGTTGCTGGTGGGTTCGGTGAATGCCAACTTCCGTCATTTTGAATCGGGCATCGCGGACCTGGCGCTGGGTGAGGTCACGTGGCCCGGAGTGATTCAGAAGATTCTGACGACGCCGGTTCAGGGGCTGGACAATTATCGCGAGATGATGCGGCTGCTGGTGGAAGACCGGGAGGCATTGAAGGTGTACGTTGAGGTGGCTGCAGGTTGAGGCCGAGACGCTGACGCAGGCAGGGCCGCGAGTAACATCGCGCTGCCTGCAAGTCGTGCACTCCAGCTGTAACCGGAGTGAGTGTGTGACGCTCAGGTCCCGACAGAGTTTGCAGCGTGAGTTCCCGAGGAGGGCGTGTTCAGCTCCCTAAAGCGAACTCACCGGAGGATCAGGCAGCGCGGGCGGATACTTTTACGGCGGTGAATTGAATCAGGCTGGTTTGCTGCAGCAGAAGCTGAGCGGTTTTCGCGGTGGCACCCTGATGTGTCTGAACCGTTCTGCGAGCTGCCTCACCAAGCTCTGTCCGAGCCTGTGCATTGTTCAGCAGATTATGGATTGTGGGCAGCAATTCAGCGGGCTGCTGAAGTTGCTGACACGCACTGGCCTCCTGAAAGATGCGAACGACATCCCGGAAGTTCCATGTGTTGGGGCCGAAGAGTGTTACGGAGCCGTAAGCGGCGGGTTCGATCATGTTCTGTCCGCCGCGATTGCCGAAGCTTCCACCAACAAAGGCGATATCCGCCAGTCCCCAGCAGGAGCTCAGTTCACCGATAGTGTCCAGCAGTCTGACGGTTGCTGTGTGCTGTGCTTCCGCGGTGAGTGGGGTTGGTGTTGAGCGGCGCAGCACGTGAAAGCCATACTGTTCGATCAATCGAGCGACCGCGTTGAAGCGTTCCTGGTGACGCGGGACAAGGACCAGTTGCAGATTGGGGAACTGGTTCCTGAGTTGCTGCCAGGTGTCCAGAATCAGACGTTCTTCGGGGTCCTGCGTACTGCCGGCGACCAGTACAGGATCGTTGTGGCTGAGATCAAAAAGCTGCCGAAGCCGTTGAGTTGCGGGATTATCCCGAGAGCACTCGACACCATCGAATTTGATGGAGCCGGTGACATGTATGCGGGATGTCGGAACACCGAGGGACGCGAGGCGATCGGCATTGGATTGGGACTGTGCGGCGACCAGTGACAGACTGGAGAAGACGGGTTTGAGGACGTGTCGAACCTTCAGATAGCGTCGATGACTGCGTTCACTGAGGCGGGCATTCACGACGGCCACGGGGATTTCGCGGTTGCGGCATTCGGCAAGAAATCCCGGCCAGAGCTCCAGTTCCATCAGTACGACCAGTTCCGGCCTGATTCGGTTAAGTGCGGTGGAGACGGCCCAGGAGAAGTCGAGTGGAAACCAGGTGATGTGGCAGCCGGGGAAGCGTGTGCTGGCGAGATCAAAGCCGGAGTCGGTGGATGCAGAGATCACGATGCAGAATCGGTCATCGGCCTGTCGGCGGAATTCGTCAACGACTTTTCGAAGCTGGATAACTTCCCCGACACTGACAGCGTGGAACCAGACGACAGGGCGTCCGTCTCCCTGAAACTTCAGCAGCCCGAAGAATTTTTCAGCGAGTCCACGTCGGTAGCGTCCCTGCCGCAGCACTCTCCACGCGATCATGGGAGAGAGTGCGAGCAGGAGGCAGGCATAGACCGTATTCAGAAGCCAGCGCATTGCAGAATCCATTCTGCCACGGGTGAGTCAGAGTGCGAGGATGCGACGGTGGAGTGTGGTGTGCGACGGGCCTACTTGCCGCAGCATTTTTTGAACTTCTTTCCGCTGCCACAGGGACATTCATCGTTGCGTCCGACGCGTGGTCCGGCGTTGACGATGGGTGCGGTGGCGCGTCCTTCCTCACCGGCTTCCGGGGCATTGGTTTGCAGTGAATCGACCGCGGATTCCGCAGGCGCCACGTCATGTTCGGTGGCCGTGATTCGCCAGAGTGATCCGACAAACGCGGGGCTCTCGTGTTCGACGCGGAAGAGAGTCTGCGTGACCTGTTCGGAGATCCGTTCCCACATCGCGATGAATGCGCGTCGACCTTCGCGTTTGTATTCGGTGCGAGGGTCTTTCTGGGCATAGCCGACGAAGCCGATTCCCTGTCGCAGGTGTCCCATGAAATAGAGATGTTCTTTCCATGCGGTGTCGAGGAATTCGAGCAGGATGGAGCGTTCGGTCTGTCGCAGTTCGGGGCGGAAGACCTGATCGATCCCCTGCAGAATTTCACTGCCGGCCTGTTGAATGGTCAGGGACTGGAGTTTTTCCGGATTCATTCCAAGCCCGAGTTCGTCTTCGAACCAGTCAAGGATTTCCTCGGTCTGGGCTTCGGAGGGGCGTGCTGTGGGTTTGGTGTTTCCGAAGATGGAAGCGAGTCGTGACTGAACAGATTCAGCGGAGGGACGTCGAGCGCGGAAGCTGCGGCTGATGTCGATCAGGCTGGAATAGATCGCTGACGACTGCAGCTCGGAAAACTGTTCCGGATCGAGTTGTGTCCGGAAGCGGGTGTTGGCCCAGCGAGCCAGGCGTTCGCGATTGGCACGTTCGTTCTGTTTGCCATCGCCGGCGAGGAAATTGTGCATACCGACGGAGACGGGGAAGGTAACTTCCTTTTCGTCGTAGCGTTCGCGAATCCGCTCTTTGAGCAGCTGGGCGATGCGGGGTTCGTCGAGTCCTTCAAGTTCCTCGGGTTTCAGCCCCAGCAGAAAATTGAAGTTCGCCCATGAGACGAGGGATTTCTGGGGGTAGAGCGGATCGACGAATGTTTCGAGTTCCTTCAGTTCCCAGCGGGCGATCCCCTCTTTTGCCTTTTCGATCAGGAAGCTGGCGAGATCATTGCGCCCGCAGTTACGGAGTTCTTTGTCATTCAGGGAAAGACCGAAGGTGCGATTGGCCCATTTGGTGAGCGCAATCCAGTTCCAGTCGAGCTTGTTATCCGCGTCTTCCGGGAGATTGATATCAATCTGCTCATAAATCTGGCTTTCGCCCTGTCGGAGGCCTTCGCTGCGAATCCAGACTTCGAGATCGGTTTGAGTCATATCACGGATCGCACCGGCATCGGCTTCGAGTTGCAGGTTTTGTGAGATCCATGCAGCGACGGTTTCCCAGCGATAATTTCTGGCGAGGAAATGTT
>JALQWE010000489.1 GCA_023258825.1 Planctomycetaceae bacterium
GATCATCTGGGTCTCGATGGCAGCCTTGCCCCGTGCGGCCTTGCCATGCTCGATGAGCTCGCGCGTGTCGAGCCTCGTGTAGGTGTTGCCCTCCAGATGGCTCGAAGCCCATGACAGGTCGATCAGCAGCCGGTCCCGATCAGACTGCGGCTGCAACCCTGCCGGGAGGAATGGTTTGACCAATTCCCGAACGGCTTCAGGTTTCTTCAGCAGGAACAGCGCGTCTGCCTGCTTTATCCAATGCTCCAGTTTTTCCGGCTCCTGTTGCCGTCGTGCTTCTGCTTCGACGATCGCAATGTGAATGAGCTGATCAGCTTCCTCAGTGGCACCAGCCTTCTGCAGTAGTTCGGCAAATCCCAGACGCAACTGCGGTTGCTGCTGCACAATTGGTCGAATGGTTTCCGCCGCCTGTGCTGGCTGACCCATCAGAATCTGCAATCGTGCCAGTGTGAGACCGGAGTTAGTATTGCCTGGCTCACTGGCCACAGCCGTCGTCCAGTGCCTGAGTGTATCGTGTAGTGGCTCCACCGGGATGACGGCGCCGATGTTTTTCAGCGCGAGCAAAACGTCGATCGCACGTGCGTTGCCGACATCCTGCTGCAAGGCCTGAAATGTCTGCAGCACGGCGCTGTCACGATTCAGATGTGATTCACCCATGGAACGTTCGACACCGAAAACGATCAGCTCTGCGTGCAATTTCTTCAGGCCGTCGTCATCTGGAGAAGTACGTTGAGCCGCCTCGAGTGTTGTCAGGGCTTTGTCGAATTCGGACTGAAGCATCAATGCCTGAACCAGTTTGGCGCTGATCGTCGTGTCGTTTGGAGTTGCCTGTTGCAGTCGGGTGAATTCTGTGACTGCTTGTGCCAAAGCGGCTGAAATCTCAGGCTGCGGTTTTTTCAGCCTGATTTTCAATTGGGCAAGCTCAAGGCTGCGTTCTGGCTGGGCTTTAATCACTTCAGCCAGGTGTTGCTCCGCCAGCAGAAATTCCTGCCTTTTCAGATACTCAGTCGCGAGTAATCCATGAGCCACCGAGTTATTCGGTTGCGATTCAAGTACAAGTCGTAGTTGGAGTTCCAGTTCAGCTGGGGTGAGTTGGCGAATTGGTTTTTCTGACAGCGCCTGCTCGACGATCCAGAGCCGAGCTTCGGCGGAACCGCCGCCAGCCTTCGGGGCCAACGCCGAAAACTCTGCGTATCCCTCGTCAGCACGTCCCTGGGCCACATAAAACCGGGCCAGTTTGAGCCGCTGGGAGTAATCCGCCGGCAGTAGCCCTGTCATTGCCAGCAGCGCGGTTTCTTCGAGGCTGGCATCCTGTTTTTCAGCGGCCGACTGGCGAATCTGTTCGTAACGAGCGAGCAGCGCAGTGACTGGGGTACCGCGAGTCCAGAAGTAGGTTGCTACGGGCAGTATCAGCAATGCCACAAATGGAAGTCCCCGCGTAAGCCGGGCAAAGTCGCGGCTGAAAAACCAGCACTCCAGCGTTCCCAGAGAAAACTGCAGGAGGTTACGGGGAACTGCCGTCTCTGCGAAACTCGGCAGTCGACGTGGTGCGTCTTCTCGGCGAAATCGTCGGCCTGGTGCTGCGGTGTTCTGGCTCATGAAATCGACTTCCGTCGGAACAGGTAACTGTGGACCGGCAAGGGACAGGTATGTGGCAGGAATGGACGACTTTAGTGAAGCCCGATGTTCAGGAAACTCGTCTCAGCAGAAAATCCACAAGCTGCCCAAGAACGGCTATCAACACAATCAAGCCCGGTGTCCACGAAACCTTCGAGAAGAGTGGCATCACCGGGGTTTCCGTTGGGTTTGGATTTTGCATGCCGGATGCCATCCAGCGATTCCAAAGCAGAATGAACGGATTTAAAAAGGACTCCAGTTCGCCCTGATGAGGGACGTCCGGAACGGCAAACGTAACGACGGATAGAAGCTCATCGGCCGAAAAAATCAGGCCGCAGGTCAGCAGAAACCATCCAGTCCAGCCCACAAAAAAACTAAACCCTGAGGTTAGGTCGACGCCGTATCGCTGCCACAGCCAGATGACGGTCAATCCGTGCAGCAGGGCCATGCAAACTGAGGTGGCGGCACCGCATAACACAAGTGCCAGGGAGTGCCAGAGCGACCTGCGTTGCAATCCGGCGATCAGGGCCGCCAGGCTAAGGCAAAGAAACAGCGATTGCACGTTCGCCAGCTCGCTTGCAGAAAAGAATTTTCCGGAGCAGTGCAGATCCCCGTCGCGGGTGTAATGCAGCACTTCGACGCCATGACAGATCCGACTGATGTGTCGCAGGCATTTGTCCGCAAGCCACTCCAGTAACTGAGACTCGTTCGCCTGTCCAAATCGAAGAGTCGTGGCGGGAATTAAAGCCAGCGAGAGCAAACTGCCGGTGTATCCGGTTTGTCGCGAGGCCATACACCAGGCCATCAGGGCCAGCACCATTCCCAGGACGGCGAGCCACGGAACGGCCATCACGAGGGCAGCGGTCAGGCAGAGCAGATCACAAAACAGCAGGAATCTGGCCAACCAGCTCCAGCGTTCTACCGTGCGACTGCGACGCCGTTGAAACAACACAACGAAGGCGCCCAGAGCCAGCGGAAAAAATCGATAGTAAGTCGGAGTCAATAACTGGTAGTAATAAAACAGTACGAAGGGGGCATGAGCCACAAGGAGCAGGACCAATGGCCATGTTGCACTTTGAAATGGCGGCGGGCTGGTCGCCGTTGGAGTTGCTGGAGCATCCGGGCTGGGTATTCCGGGAGACGACATATTGGACTTTCAGGGAATAACAGCAGTGGGGGGCCATCCAGTATTTCAGGTCATGATGTACGCAGGAGTACCTTGGGGGGCCCCTGGCGTGCAGACTAACACTCGAGGCTATTGGTAGCCCCGCCAGATCAGTGAAAACTGGTGGCGATGCCCCAGTGAAGAGACGTTAAAGGAACCGAGCCGTAAGCATTGCGAGGAATTGTCTCAGGAAGGACATATGGTGGAGTGACTTGATGGCGATTTTCTTGGAATTCCGGTGCTTTGGTCCCAAGTACGGGGGGGCGAATGTCGCCAGAGTCCCCGAATTATCGAAACCGCCTCGCAGGCTGCAATCCCGTCACCGGGTTTTCCCGGCGACTTTCCAGAACGCTTCAGACGGCGCGGAATTACAGGGAATTCCGCTGCAGACTGCTAACCGTTACTGTTTTCCCGCAGGCCATCTCTGTATTCTTAGCCCGTGATTCAAGGCTTGTCACGGGATGGGCCGCTAAAAACCGCTGCGATCCGGAGTGATTGTTTCGGGTTTGCGGGTGGACTTTGCTCCTGAATTCTGAAAAGGCGTCCAATGCGATTGCGATCTACGTGGCTGTCACTCAGCCTTGCGCCGGTCATGTTTCTGGCCGGCTGCAGTGATAATTCTGCACCTTCGACACCCCCGGCTGAAACGCCGGCACAGCCTGCGGCGGGCGAAACTACCTCCGCTCCACCAGCCGAGACACCGACTGACGCCGCCGCCCCTGCCGCCCCTGCTGCAGAAGCACCACCCGCTGATGGAGCCGCAGCGACTGAGTCCCCGGCAACGCCTC
>JALQWE010000490.1 GCA_023258825.1 Planctomycetaceae bacterium
CCGCTTGCCTTGCGTATGTCGATCTGAATCCAATTCGCGCAGGAGCAGCGCAGTCTCTGATCGACAGCGAGTTTACGAGTGTGCATGAACGAATCAGCGATTTCATCACCTCGCAGTCCGCTGCTACCCAGACGCAACAGGATGAGCTCGTAAACCACGGAGTTCGAGCAGGATGGCTTGCACCACTTTCACTGAAATCCGGCGATGCATCATCACTGAAAACAACGGATCGCCGTGCGTCAAATCGTGGGTGTATTCCGATGAGCCTCACTCAGTACCTCGATCTGCTGGAGTGGACAGGTCGTCAGATGCGGGGCGACCAGGCTGGCAAAATTCCCGCGGACTCAGCATCGATCCTCGAACACCTCGAATGCTCAGAAGACACCTGGCTGCGCTACGTACAACGATTTCGCAGGGTCTTCAAATCCGCCGCCGGACTACTTCGCAACACGCGGGCGCATAAAAGCCTTCGACGGCAGAGGAACACGCACCCTACCGCATCATAGCCCCGCATCGGCTCAACGATCACGCTCCGTCGGCGGCGTCACGTACCGTCCAAACGCATGGCCCACACCGCGGTAAACGCACGTTTCTGCCGGACTCGTCAAAGACCGAAGGCCCGCTATTTCTGTGTTCAACTGTGCCACAGCGCCGGCACTTTACCCGTCAGTCCCAGGTTCCCTCGACGCGCGAATTAGTACGCCTGCCACGCAGTTCCTGTCCGCAAATGTACCTGGCAAACTGATGCTTCAGCACGAACACACGAACACTTGCCCGGACCACACCCTCATTTCGCGATTCACTCTGCCACCAGCCCATTTCATTGGACATTTACTGGAGTAGAGAGTTCAAAGAATCGCTCAGAAACAGCCTGCCCGATCGAAGTCAGCCGAGTCTGAAACCGGTCTACAAACTGATGCAGCCCTCCATCGAGGATCTCCGCTGCAGTCAGCCGGATGAGTTCGTCGCGGACCTCAGTTGTCAGTATTTCGGCATCAGTGGACACACCATCAGCCGACGAATGAGAAATCTCGGCGAGACTTCGCTGCACCTGCTGCATACAAAACGCCAGCGATCTTGGAAATACGTTGCTCCGCAACAGAAAATCCACAACATTGACCGGCTGAATTCGACCAAAGGTTCTGCGATACATCTGCAACGCACCTGTGGATTCAAGTAGCGCTGCCCACTGCACAACGTCAAGCTGTGTACCTGTCGAACCTGACAACGGCAGAAGAATGAAGTAACGAACATCAAGAATACGAGAGGTCTTGTCTGCCCGCTCCAATTGATAACCCAGAGACGAAAAATGCCAAGCCTCTCCGTGTGACCACGTCGCCTCTGTCGCGCCCAGAATCTGATGCGCAGACCGCTTGATCTGGTCCAGAAACGGGTGTGGATGTTTCAGGACCAATTCTGGTTGCATCGCTGCGGATCGAACACGAAGGTAGAACCGATTGACCGCTTCCCACATCGGCGTCGTCAGAATTTCACGGACGGAGCGGGCATTCTCCCGCGCAGCAGCCAGACAACTGGCAACTGAGTTCAGATTTCTCCGATCGAACAGCAGGTAATTGATCACGTTTTCGCGAGAGGGTGCTGCATAACGCTGAAGAAAATGCTCGACCTCTCCTCCAGCATGCAACAGCGACGACCACAGGACCTGCTCACTGCCGCGGTATCCCAGCGCAATGCTGGATGTTACGTCAATAAACCGCGCCTGGTTTTCAGCCCGTTCCAGATAGCGGCTCATCCAGAACAGAGAATCAGCGACACGACAGAGCATTGGCATTCACCACTGTGTCAGAAGAATGGACAAAACATTGCATCCGAGGCAAGTCAGGAAGTCCGCTGCGACTGCTCCTGCTCATAAAGCCGAGCAAATGGAGTTTCGCTCAGCAGCACCCATGTATCCTTACTACCACCGCCCTGCGAAGAGTTGACGATCATGGATCCCTCCCGAAGCGCCACACGCGTCAATCCTCCCGGAAGCACATAAGTCGGGTCGCCAAACAAGATAAACGGACGCAGGTCGACATGACGCGGCGCCAGTTTCCCGTTGATCACCGTGGGAACGGTGGACAGGGTGAGCATCGGCTGAGCGATGTAGTTTCTGGGGTCACGCCGAATCGACTCTGCACATCGCTCCCGCTCCTCACGGGACGCGACTGGCCCCATAAGAATCCCATACCCTCCGGATTCGTTCGTTGGTTTGACCACCAGTTCGTCCAGATGACCCAGAACATAATCACACTGCACAGGATCAGAACAAACATAAGTCGGCACGTTACTGAGGATGGCATCTTCTCCGAGGTAATATCGAATAATCTCGGGCACATAACGATAGACGGCTTTGTCATCCGCCACGCCTGTTCCGGGCGCATTGGCCAGAGTCACGTTGCCGGCTCTTGAGGCACGCATCAGCCCCGCAACGCCCAGCATACTGTCAGCTCGAAATACCTCAGGGTCAAGAAAATCGTCATCGATCCGCCGGTAAATCACATCCACTCGTTGTGGCCCCTGGGTGGTCTTCATCCAGACGACATCACGGTCATCAACAAATAAATCCGGTCCCGTCACCAACTCGATTCCCATCTGTTGCGCGAGAAACGAGTGCTCAAAGTAAGCCGAGTTGTAGATTCCCGGGGTCAATACAACGGCCGTTGGATTGGAGGATCCTGACGGTGCCGTCTTGAGCAGTGTCTCCAGCAATCGCTCCGGGTATTCGTCAACGGGAGCGATGATCGATCCATAAAACATCTCGGGCAGCACCCGCTTCATGATCTCCCGATTTTCCAGCACGTAACTCACCCCTGAGGGACACCGCAGGTTGTCTTCAAGCACGTAAATTGTGCCATCGTGATGCCGTACCAGGTCGGTCCCCACAACGTGCGTCCAGACGCCTCCAGGCGGGCGGAAGCCGATGCATTCAGGCCGAAATGTCTTTGCAGACTTCACAAGACTTTCAGGGACCACGCCATCAAGAAGAATCTGCCCCTTCCCATAGACGTCGTCCAGGAACAGATTCAGTGCGCGAATTCGTTGCTTCAGACCGGCCTCGATCGTGATCCATTCATCCCAGGGAATCGGGCGAGGGACAACATCAAATGGCCAGATCTTCTCGGTCCCGTCATTGTGCCCGTAGACGGCAAACGTGATCCCCTTCTCGAGCAACTCCTCGTCCGCGAGTTTCTGGCGTTCCGCAAGGACATCGGACGTCAGCGATGCGAGACTTTCCGAAAGCGCTGAGTGTCGCGGCGTTCCTTCGGGCGTCAGCAATTCATCATAGGTAGGAGGTAATGCCGCCACGCAGAAATGCCCTTCCAACGAAAAACAGAATAAACGCCAGCCTCTTCGAAGATCACCACATTGCTGAATTCAGCCTTCACCAGCCACCGACCATCGACACGCCCGGCAACCCAGTCAATTGCCTCTGGCAGTTCTCACTGCCGACTCTTTCGCCAGACAGCCGATCAGCAAAACGGATTGACAAACACCACACAAAACAGTGAGTTCACAGAGGGCAAAAACTCACACCGATTAGCCCTCACCAGGACACTCAACATGACC
>JALQWE010000048.1 GCA_023258825.1 Planctomycetaceae bacterium
TCCTCAAATTGCGGGTGCTGACGAGTTCCACAGTTCTTCAGCCAAAGTACCTTGCCGAGGATCGAATTCAGCACGATATCCGGCAAACCATCGAGGTCCCAATCCGCCACGCTCAACGTTGTATAGCCCCATTTCGCTTCTGCTGGCCCCTGAATACTTCCGTTCGGCCCTGCCTGGACCCGGAACACCCGACCACCCACAAGCAGTCTCTCCGGTCCTGACCAGACCGGTCTCTCAACTCCAGGGCCACTCAGGTTCCTGAAAACCTCGATGTACCCGGCGGTGTTGCCGGAGACGAGATCCGTATCGCCGTCACCATCCCAGTCCACTCCCACCGGCGTCGCGAGCGCGCCGCACTTCAATGTGTCAGCCTGCTGGCGAAAGTACACCGGCCCGCGAAATCGAGGTGCTCCCGACTGTCCCGCCTCCGTGACATTCTCCATCAGTGCGACTCGACCGTCCTCATCTCCCACAATCAGGTCGAGGTCCCGATCGCTGTCCCAGTCAAATGCCACCGGCACGATCATCTGCAGATCCATCACCAGTGGATCCCCCTCCGCCGCCCTCAGACGCTCCCCCGCTGCATACGACGGTTGCTGGCGACTTCCCCGGTTTTCAAACCACGTCAGGCCATCAAGGAACTCACCGCAAATCAGATCCGCGTCACCGTCCCCATCAAAGTCACCGAAGTTTGGAGACGGGCAGCCAAAAACGTCGAGAATCTTCCCCCCTGCCTCCAGCAGAAACGGCTTGTCATAGTCCGGTCGCTCATCGGTGCCCCGATTTCGAAAGATGTAGACCCAGCCGTGTAATGGCCCGTTCTGCCAGTGACCATCAGCATCCCATGCGTCGTCCCATCCATAATAGCTCCAGTCCTCAATCCCCACGATCAGATCTGTTCGATCATCCCCATCAAAGTCGTGATAACGCCACTGGTTGTGGCGAACTCCGGGGCCTTTTGGTTGAGGACCAGACGGCTTGTGAAACCCCGGACTCACGCTCAACGGCATTCGCTGACGTAACCCTTGTGTGGTCACGTCGGCATATTCAAAACCCGGGGACAACACACGCATCCCGGAACGACCATAACTGGGCATCAGATAGTGCACAGTCTTTCCCAGTGATCGCCCGGGACGAAACACAGGAAACCTGTTGACGGCCGTACTGCCGCTGGTGTTCTCAAAGAGCCAGATCCCGTTCGACGGCTTGTCCGGACAGGACACCAGCAGATCATAATCCCCGTCACCGTCCGCATCGCAGGGTAGCGGCCAGGCCCACAATCCAACACCAAGATCCACAACCAGATCCGGATTCTGATACGGCAACTGCACCAAATCCTCAGCAGTCACAGTACTGAATACTACGAAGAACAGCATAGGCAGTTTGCAAAACACTGCAGCAAGCCTGCCCTGAACCCTGGCACGAAATCTCAAATCAGTAGCGATCGAATCAGCCATAACACACCCGAAAACGAACTGTCCGAAACCGGCACAATTCCCCATAAAATCCATCCAAGAACGCCTCGGCCAGGGAGGCAATGACCGGGGCAACCGAACCTGGGAAACAGAATTAGACCAGCACCTCGTTGCGCCTCACCCCGACGAAACGTGCCTCGGAGATTTTCACCGCCGAGACCATCCGGGACGTACCGTTCCGCGATCAAGCCAAACACACCCCATGATCTCCCGTATTGCTGCCGTTTCGCCATCCCCGGTAATAACAAAAAACAGCCCTGAAAACCGACAACAATTGGGTGATTCTGAGGCCAGGGCGCCCCGTGCCCCCCTCAAAATGCTGCATTCTCCTTCAACACACAGCGCATCGTGCCAAATTCACACTCCAACAACAAATGGCCCTACCCTGGCCCGACACAACACCCCCAAATTTCAACACAACCACCAGACCAGAATTCATCTTCCTTAAACAACAGGGACCTACCGGACAGAAAAAACAGCCCGGCTTTTCAACCCGAAACTCAATACAGGGCCAGCGAGTCTGTCTCTTTCGATGAACCTGGATCCCCGGCGAGACTGAAAATTCAGCAACTCCACGCAAAACACCGTAAAAACACCGTAAATAGCGGAAAATAATGGATCCACACGCCAGAATTCAGCCCCAGGGCACGCCGGTCAATCGAAGACCGCCCGAAAACATCACGATTTTCCACACTTTTCAAAGTCGGGTAATTTCCTGTTCGATTGCCCCGCAGATCGCAAAAAAGCACAGAAAACGCACTAAATCGGCAATTTCCAACTTCGACAGGATTGACACTAACGGTCTTCAACTCTCTACTTCTCGCAAAAAACAGGGTGTTTTGTTGCGAAGCGGATTCCATCAGACCCCATTTCCAAAGCCGGTTTTGTTCAGCAATGATTTTGAGTGAAAAGGAGAAGTCCTGAAATGGCAAAGAAAGCATCCAAGCCAAAGTCGATTTCCAAGAGTGATATCCTGAATGCTCTGGCAGAAAAGACCGGCCAGAGCCGCAAGGAAGCAGGCGCTATGCTCGAAGCTCTGGAAAGCGTGATTTCCGAAAATGTGTCCAAAGGCCCAGGCATCTTCACACTGCCAGGTCTCCTGAAGATCTACGTCCACGCTCGCCCGGCAACCAAAGAACGCACCGGCACCGACCCACGCACTGGCCAGCCGCGTACCTACCCGGCAAAGCCCGCCAAGAAGGTTGTGAAGGTCAAGGCACTGAAGAAGCTCAAAGAACTGATCTGATTCGCAGCGGCCCCGCGTGCCACGATGCATCGTGCGACATCTGCGGCCAATCCAGACCCGCGAAAGTCAAGTCGCGGTCGTTATGGCCATCCAGGACCAGCCGCATCGCAACCGCACAGGCCCGCCAAAGAACAACCGCGATCAGATGTTCCGGCTTGCTTAGTCAGTCGTGTTGTTCACAGGAGCATTTCCACAGCACACGGGCGAACAGAAGCAATTTGAAAAGGGTGAGTGGACGAGATCCGCTCACCCTTTTTTCGTGAGTATCAACAGCTGCCCCACAACTCGGATTCAACCGCCCCGACACCTTCGGCAACTCTTGCCGAATGCCTGTTGACATGCAGGAACTCACCTCTATCATGAGTTGATACGGTCTGAAATTATGGATGTTCAGATCGCAGTCGCTGGGTCATTGAACCGTTTTCGCCACGAAGCACGCAGGAGGTGCGGCAATGCTGGTGCTTTCACGAAAAAAGGACCAATCAATCCTGATTGGCGATTCGATTGTTGTGACAATTGTTGATCTCAAGGGCGACAAGGTCAAAATCGGTATAGATGCGCCACGTGATATCACCGTTCATCGTCAGGAAGTGCGGGATTCCATCCTGCGAGAAACCGTAAACCTCCGAGACTCCGGATCCGAAGAATCCTGCCACGTGAAGGCAGCAAACGATTGAAACGAAATCTGATCTCGGATACATTCCTGCCAGAAGTTCAAGGCCCCATCGTCTAGTTAGGTCTAGGACATCGGATTTTCATTCCGGTAACAGGGGTTCAAATCCCCTTGGGGTCAAAAACCTCGACTTGAAAAAGTCGAGGTTTTTTTTTGCCCGCGCCACCCCTCGCTGCCAAATTCCGCCACAGCCTTGTCTGCAACGCCAGACGCTTTCAGGCCGTGATCTTCAACGTACTTCCTGCACGCCCGCCGGGTAACCATGCCTCAGGATGTCACCTGCGTTTACTGAAGTCGAAGATCAGGGCAACGCACACTTGCCTGTCGATTGCCCGCCACCATACAGTGATACAGCCTGCATGCTCTTCAGGCCACGGACAAGGGATCCGTCCCACTGCTCTGGCCAACCTCGTTTTTCCGGAGCGGCCTTTTGGTCTCCCAGTCACTCAGGAATCAATACCTTGCAGACCCGGATGTACAGCTGATGCTGCGGGTCGCAGCAGGTGACCACACGGCATTTGAAGAACTGGTTGTACGGTACCAGGATCGACTTGTGGGATTCTACTTTCACTTGTTTCATGATCGGCCTGTCGCTGAAGATATGGCGCAGGAGACGTTTCTCCGCGTCTATCGCTCTCGGGAACGCTACGAACCCACAGCCAAATTCTCAACCTGGCTTTTCCGTATCGCCAACAACCTCGCCAGCAATCAGAAACGCGGGACCGTCCGCCGTCGTGAAATCTCCCTGGCTTCCGGTTCAGATGCTTATGAGTTTCACCGGAATGAAACGAACCTCGCCGAGAAATCAGCCCTCATGCCCACTCGGCAACTCGATGCCCTGGAAATGCGCGACGTCGTCCGATTGGCCATAGAGGAACTGAGTGAACGCCAGCGGACCGCCGTCATCCTTCATAAATTTGAGGAAATGAGCTACGAGGAAATCGGAGAAGTGATGGGGCTGGGAGTCGTGGCTGTTAAATCCCTGCTGTCACGTGCTCGGGTCCGACTTAAAGAAGTCCTCGAGCGATTTGTCTGAGTCTCACCGCCCTTGTTTGGAAGAACCTTCCCATGGTCAGTGCCAGCGAAAATTCTGCACCCAATCCGGACGATGAACCCATCGATGATCCGACGCTGACACAACTTGTCGCCTACCTCGATGGAGAATTGCTCCCGGAGGACTCCGAAAAACTTGAACAACAACTCGCCGTGGACCCTCCTCTCCGCCGTTGTGCCGATTCCCTCGATCGAACCTGGCAAATGCTCGACGCCCTGGAAGAAGCACCCGCCAGTGGCGAATTCACCCGCAGGACTCTGAGCTGCATTCAGGCCCAGGCCAATCTCCCTGAACCTTCAACATCCCGCGGCATGGCGTCACGCCTCCGTACCTTCGCTTCTCAGTGGTCACCCACAACCTTGCTGCTGTGGACCCTCGCAGGCTTTTGCGGTACCAGCGCCGGCTTGCTGCTCTCCCGACAGTCAGAGCTCCACACAGCAAATCCCGATGATGTGGAAATCCTGAGAAATCTGACCCTGCTTCAGGATTACCAGAGCATGAGGCAGATTCCCGACACGGCTTTCCTGAAGAAACTTGCCGCACTCCCCGCGTCTCCTTCCGGGAACACTCCATGAACCAGACCCGCACAACTGCCGCAACAGCCCTCCTCTGCGTCGCCTGCGGTTCCTTCCTCGCTGTTCTCCTGCTCGGCAGATCCACCAGCGAACGTCGCCTGCTGGAATCCCGGTCGACTCAGTTCCGGGAATTGACAGACACCGAAAAACATAGCCTGCTGCTCAGCCACAAGGACTTCCTCGCACAGTCTCCGGAACGACAACAACAACTCCGTGATATCCACCAGGCCGCAATGGCCGAACCAAAGCTTCGGGAAACACTGCTCCGGTTTGGCAACTGGTGGAAACAACTCTCTCGACCCGACTGGGACACGTGGATGCCCCTCTCCACGGAGAACAGACTCACCTTTGTCCAGGAGCACTGGTCGACATCCTCAACTCGTCATACCAGCGATCAGGTAGAGATTCGATTTCCTGAAGCCTACGCCCGCAGATTGCCAACTCTGCACCTGACCACGCCGGAATGCCTCATGCTGGTCTCCACCATGGTGCCGGAACAGGATCGGTCTGATGATGTACGGGGCGATCTGCAGACACTCAAATCCGACGGGCACAAAGCGTTAAGACTCAACCTGTTTCTGTTCGAAAAAATGCAGAACGCCAGGCAATCACCAGAGCAGGTCCAGAAAGCCACCGATCAAGTCCTCACCCTCAAATCCATTTTGCTGAATAACCTGAATGATGCTGAATGGAGTACTGCATTCAAAACAGCCCTGCGCCCCGTCGAAGGTCGATCATGGGAAGTCGGATGGCTCACCCCCATCGTCTACTCCATCTTCAGCCAGTGCGCCCTGAAGCTCGGCAGCGATCTGCTGCAGGAATTCCCGGTCTCCGAGACACAGATTCTCACCGAATTCGAAAAAATCTCCCCAGAGCAACAACGCGAATTGATGACCCTGGCACCAGCTCAGGCCAAAGGTCGGCTGGAATTCCTCGCTCAAACCGATGCGGCAGAAGGCCCCGAACAACAGTTGCTCCAGCGATACGCTGAATTTGCCGGACATCAGGACCGCCTGCTCCGCTCTGTTTCCTTCGGCCTGGGACCACAGGGTGGAAACTCAACAACCAACCGCCCTGACGCGCCAACCACAAGACGGCAGAATTCCCGGGAGCCCTGATTTCCCCGGGATCGTTTGTCCTTCTTCTGCATCGATCGAGATCAGTCCTGGCGATAACACAGCCGCCGTTTGTGTTACCATGGCGCGGACAATCGCCTTCGTCCCTGAGGCCTGATCTGCGACAGATACCGAGACTGCCGCAGACTCGTCCCGGACGAACGCGCACCGGTCTCTGAGTAACTCAGAGACCATACCGGGTCTCTGTTGGAACATCCCGTTCAAAGTTCTGCTCCACCTTTTCCAGACCATCACAAGGCAAGGTGACACATGCTATCCCCAAAACCAGGTCACGTGTTGCTGTCGCTGTTTCTGACTCTACTCATCTCAAATGCAGCATTCGCCCAGCAGCCTCCGCTACAGGAACTGCTGAAACAGGGAAAAACCAGGACTGCAGTTGCCGCACTTACGCAGACCGTCAACTCTCGGCCAGAAGACCATCAGGCCGCTTTTGAACTCGGGATCGCACAGTTTCTACTTGCCATCGAAGATCTGGGGCAGGCCCAGTATCGTTATGGCCTACTCGGCGGGCGACGTCTCATGCTGCCGCTCACACGTCTTCCCGTGCCCGAAAATGACAGCCCCGAACTCCTGTCGTGGCAGGCTGCCCGCGACGTGATTCGCCACTTCCGGGATTCGCTGCTGCAGGCCGAAACGACACTGTCCAGGATCAAACCCTCCGAAGTTCGCGTGGCCCTCAATTTCGCAACAGTTCACCTCGATTTGAATGGCGACAGCCAGCCGGCCCCCGAGGAATCTCTGCTGTTCATCTTCAACGCAATCTCCCGGCAACCAAACTTCGATGAGCCCGCAGAAAACGAATCCACTCTGATTCATTTTGATGATGGTGATGTTCTCTGGCTCAGAAGCTACTGCCACATTCTTGCGGCCACCTGCGAAATGACGCTGGCGTACGACTGGAAGGACCTGTTTGAACGCACGGCTCACCTGCTTTATCCACGAGTCGAAACACCCTATGACTACCTCGCCCGCGAAGGCACCGGCCCCATTGCCGGATTCCACGCAGGAAATGCCCTCGATCTGGTGGCCTTCATTCACTGCATCAACTTTCCACTGATCGAAGCCGATGCCATGAAACGAGCACTCGCTCACCTGGAGGCTGTCCCACAACTCAGCCGGCAATCATGGAAACTGATCAACGCGGAAACCGACAATGATCGCGAATGGCTTCCCAATCCTCAGCAATCAGCAGCTTTCAGCAGGTCCTTTCGCATCTCTCCCGCCATGCAGACACAGTGGTTCAGAATGCTCGATGAGATTGAACTCATCCTGCAGGGGAAACGACTGCTGCCGTTCTGGCGAGGCATTCCAGGAGGCATCGCTCCCTTCGCTGATACGATCCCGACAAATTCAGAGCTCGGTATCAATCTCCGCAAAGTCTTCCTTGAACCACAACGCTTTGATCTGGTCCTGTGCCTGCAGGGAACCGGCCTGCACCCGTTCCTTGAAAAAGGAACCATCACTCAGGCTCGTACCTGGGCGGAAATCAGCTCCGCTTTTCAGGGACAGTTCCTTATCTTCTCTCTCTGGATCAACTGACCGTCAAACCGAGACCGCAGGTCAACCTCGCTCAGCACTCAAGGCATGTCACAAAAAGCTGCCGACTCCTCGAAGACTGTAAAGCACCGGCGCCGTTCTCCATGGTGCCCTGCAGGAACTGCCGTCTGAGTCCGATCCTGGCTACGAGTCAAAAGCCATAACTCGCTCTGGGGCTGCTTCACTCATTACTGGTGGGAATGCTCTGCGCCGGGAAATTCTCCGCCCCGAACCTGCTCCACATAATCCCGCACAGCCTTGTCCGCCTGTTTCCGCAGATCCCCAAATTCCTTCAGAAAACGCGGACGAAAGCCCTCATTCAATCCCAGCATGTCAGGACCCACCAGCACCTGACCTGTACAACGTGGTCCCGCTCCAATGCCAATGGTCGGGATGGACAGACTCGCTGTGATCCTGCCCGCTATGTCCTCCGGAATCAATTCCAGGATCAGCGCAAATGCTCCGGCATCCTCAGCTGCTCTCGCATCGTCCAGTAACTGTTGCTCCTGCCGCTGAATCTTTCCCATGCCCCCAAGCTGACGAACAGCCTGAGGACGCATGCCGATATGTGCCATCACCGGAATGTCCGCACGCCCCAGCCCGCGAATCGTCTCCGACTGAATCGCCCCTCCCTCCAGCTTCACCGCATCGGCGCCAGTTTGCTTAATGATCCGCCCGGCATTCCGAATCGCCTGCTTCACACTCACCTGGTAACTCATGAAGGGCATGTCCACCACAACCAACGCACGCCGCACGGCACGCACCACCATCTCGCCGTGATAGATCATCTGCTCCAGCGTCACCGGTAACGTCGTTGAATGGCCCTGAACCACCATCGCCAGACTGTCACCCACAAGAATGCTGTCCACACCAGCCTGATCAAAGATGCCAGCCCAGAGATAGTCATAGGCTGTCAGCATTGTCAGCCTGCGATCCGTGCCGGCCGCAGAACGAAAAGATGGCACCGTGATTTTCTTTACGGAATTCTGCATAGCAATATGTCTGTCAGGAAGAACCAGGGTACGGTGCGAAATCCTCCGCCGGCAAACTCCAGAAGAGCTCAGAATCAGGGCCTCTGACTATGGCGCGGACAATAGTACGCTCGTCTCGCCGATCGTCAGAGCGTATCTTTGACGATCGGGTTGGTCAGCGTCCCGATTCCGGAGATGCTGATCGACACTTCGTCTCCATGCTGCAGCGTGAAGTTGTCGTCAGGAACAATTCCCGTTCCCGTCATCAGAAATGCCCCGTCAGGAAGGTCGTTCTCACGAAACAGCCAGCCGGCCAGTTCTTCCGGCGTCCGCTTCATCTGACTGAGCTTTGTTGTCCCGGAAAACACGGATGCTCCGGAGCGGCATATCTCCAGCGAGATATCTACTGTCTCCGGTTCCAGAGGTGCCTCGGCCAGCAGAATACAGGGCCCCAGTCCTGCACACTGCCGATACAACTTCGCCTGCGGCAGATACAGAGGATTCTCACCTTCAATGTCACGCGCTGACATGTCGTTGCCGATCGTATAGCCCACAATCTGACCATGTCGGTTAAGCACCAGAGTGAACTCCGGCTCCGGAACACTCCACGAACTGTCACAACGAACTCGCAAGGCCTGGCCCGGACCAGCAACTCGCGAAGGTGTGGCTTTGAAAAACAACTCCGGTCGATCCGCCGTATACACCTTGTCGTAGTTGGAGGCAGCCGATTCAGACTCCTCCATCCTCGCTATCTGGCTGCGCTTGTAAGTCACACCCGCCGCCCAAACCTCCTGCAGGTCCAGCGGTGCCAGTACTGTCACCTCGGACAACGACAACGGACGCGTGTCCGGCTTCAGCAGAAACCGAGCCAACCCGGCTGGATCTGCCGAATTCAGTATATCCATAAGCGAATGGCAGTTGTTGATTTGAGTCAGATCCAGCGGCTGAACTTCTGCGTCATGCATCACCGCAACTCGCATAGAACCATCAACCAGCCGAATCTTGCAAAGCTTCACGTTCTTTTCCCGATTGAAAAACTCAGATCACCCACCAAACGATGTGGCCTGTACTGCGAGTGCAGACCATACAACTCTTGCTTTAGTCTATCGGCTGACCACTGAATTCGCCAGAGGTCAGACCGAAGGCACTCACCTCACCGCTGATCAGTTTCTCTGACCAGCGCGACCCGCAGATTGTTCGCGGCCACACGGCAGACCGACGCCAGCCACTCGTCCTACTGTCACGCTGCCAGACTTCATCCGGAACACACCACAAATGGACACAACGAAAAAATCCCCCTGAAAACCGCTTTTTCAGATTCGAAAAAGCCGGTTTTTCTGATGAAAAAATGCCGCTTCCTTTCGCTCCGGACATTGTCCTGCTGGAGAAGCCGTGGTCACATCGTTAGAGTCCCGAAAGATTCGGTGACTACCGCTGCCTGATCCCGGCACCAAACGCGTCTCATAACACGCCGGCCCCGCAACCCCGGCCACAAAGTGACGCAAAGGTTGCCGTAAGTGCAGCAAAATTCCTGCGTGGCCAGACCTTTCCACAGTCCTCGCCGCCGCGAATTTGACACCCTGTCGCACTCCGGCTGCAGTCAGTTTTCGGCTCCCTGAACAATAATGGCGCTGCTATGGCACTCCTGAACGGTCCAGACTTTTCCTCCAATTCCCTCATCCCCGCAATCGCTCAGGATGCCGAAACCGGTGATGTTCTCATGATGGCGTGGATGAACGAAGACGCCTGGCTGGAAACCCTCCGTACCGGACGCGTCTGCTACTACAGCCGCAGCAGAAAAAAACTCTGGCGCAAGGGTGAGGAAAGCGGGAATGTTCAGGAACTCAAAGCCGTCTATTTTGACTGCGACGGAGACACACTGCTGCTGAAAGTCAACCAGATTGGCAATGCCGCCTGCCATGAAGGTTATCGATCCTGCTTCTTTCGCCGCATAAACCCTGAAGATCACAGTGTCACCATCGAAGGCACTCGCGTGTTCGATCCCGCAAAAGTCTACCACAAGTAGCACCTGACCGCCTTCGGCCGTTCCTGTTCAAGCACTCCGTGTACCTTGCCCGTGAAAGTCGTCCTATGTCCAGTCGCACCCTGAAACTCGGTATTCCGGCCGGTAGCCTCCAGGAATCCACCGCCGCACTCTTCAGCCGCGCAGGCTACAACATCAAATTTGCGTCCCGATCCTACTTCCCAACGGTCGACGATCCCGAAATTGAATGCATGCTGATCCGGGCCCAGGAAATGGCCCGATACGTCGAAAACGGTATCCTCGACGCCGGGATCACCGGGTACGACTGGATCCTCGAAACAGGTTCCAGCGTCCACGAAGTCTGCGAATTGGTCTTCTCAAAAGTCAGCCGAAGACCTGTCCGTTGGGTGCTCTGCGTCCCCGAAGATTCCCCCGTCAAAACCGTTGCGGACCTCCAGGGAAAACGCATCGCTACAGAAGTCGTCGGATTGACCACCCGCTTTCTCGCCGAGCGCGGTGTTACAGCTCAGGTCGAATTCTCATGGGGTGCCACCGAGGTCAAACCTCCAAAACTCGCCGATGCAATCGTCGAAGTGACCGAAACCGGCAGCTCGCTCCGCGCCAATAATCTCCGAATCGTCGAGGAACTCCTGCAAAGCACAACCCGGTTTGTCGCAAACAAAGCCGCATGGGCTGATCCGTGGATTCGCACGAAAATTGAAAATATCGCCCTGATGCTTCAGTCCTGCCTCGAGGCCGAAGGCAAGGTGGGCCTCATGATGAATACCCTCGAACAGAACCTCAACGCCGTCCTCTCCATCCTCCCTGCACTCCAGAAACCTACCGTTTCTCACCTCTCCGATCCCGCGTGGGTCGCACTCAATACCATCGTGGACGAAAATATCGTCCGCTCGATCATCCCACGCCTGAAACAAGCCGGCGCACGAGGCATCGTTGAGTACCCTATCAGCAAAATCATCGACTGACACTTCCAATACCCTGACTTCATCACTTCGCCCTTAAATCCAGATTTCCCAGCTTTTTTCCACACCAACACCTCAAAAAACAAAGCAGGCAAGCTGCGCAAACACTGCCGCTTGTTACACCTGTAGGCATTTTCCCTCAGCAATCCGAAGCCGAAACACATTTCAAACTGCGAACCTTCCGCTCAATCGCTACAGAGCGACGATATCCCTCCAAGCCCGATTAAGCGATTTCCACATTGTGTGGAATCAGGGATTTTTGCCGACAACTGCGTCGCTCGCAGTGACTCCGATACGGTTGTTGGCAGGTTGATCAGACTATTGAGGCGAAACCTTCGGGAGGAAGGAACCGCTTCGACGGGTCATTGATGATCGCGAGGGATTGCAGATGGTCAGACGATCATGGAAGGCACTCCTGTCCAGTATGGCCCTTTGCGGGACACTGGCAGCAACGAATGTCGCTTTCGCCGCCGGCGAAAGCTGCTCAGATGGATGCGGAAACGGTTCAGGTTGTACTGGCAGCTGCCAGAGTTGCGACCAGATCTTCTCCGAAGCAGGTCAAAAACTCACAGACCAACTCGCGTCAATGAGTGCCTGTGGTAATGGTTGCGGCAATGGCGAATCCAGCTGCTGCGCCCCATCCTCAGTTTGTGACGATGCCTGCGGGGACCCCTGCGGCGATCTCCTCGGAGATGCCTGCGGAGAAGGTTGTGATGGAGGCCTGTTCGGCGAATCCGGAAGTGGAATTGAATTCGGTGGCTGGACTCAGTTCGGTTATCAGAATAACCCGGACGGTGCGTTCACCGGCAACGGAGCCTTCAACAACGTCAACTTTGGTTCTGGCTACAACAACGCCAAAGAATGGGGCGTCTTTGGCCTGAATCAGCAGGGACTCTACCTGAACAAGACGGCTGATGGCTCTAACGGCCTTGGACTCGGCTTCCGAGCTGAAGCAATCTACGGCATCGACGGTAACGAAGCCCAGTCGTTCGGGAACAACTTCGGTCGTTACGACTACGACGAAAAATGGAATCACGGCATCTACGAATGGGCGCTGCCCCAGCTCTACGCCGAAGCCGCTGTCGGTGACCTGTCCGTGAAGCTCGGTCACTTCTACACCCCAATCGGATACGAAGTCATTCCATCCAATGGAAACTTCTTCCTGAGCCGTCAGGTGACCTTCTACAACAGTGAGCCTTTCACACACACCGGTGTGCTCGGTTCCTACGCTGCTGGCGATAACCTGACCATCCTCAGCGGCTGGACACTTGGTATGGACTCAGGGTTCGATCAGCTCAACAACGGAAACTCATTCCTCGGTGGTTTCATTTACAACCTCTCCGACGCAACATCGTTGACCTACATGATGACCGCCGGAAACCTTGGCTGGCGCGGTGACGGCTCCATCAATAGCGTTGTTCTGTCCCACAACTGGACGGATGTCATTCAGTCCGTACACCAGTTCGACGTTCTCGGATCCAATCTCGGCGGCAGCTTTGCTCAGACAGGTATCTCTGACAATTCCACCGGTCAGATCAACTACCTGTTCTACACAATCAATGAGCAACTGAAGGCCGGGGTTCGCCAGGAATGGTACAAGGCCGACAGCGTTTCTTACAACACTGTCACTTACGGCGTGAACATCAAGCCGGCTGACATCCTTGTCATCCGACCAGAAGTTCGCCACATGTGGTCCCCGGGGGCTTCCGTCGGCGGACAGGGACATGATGACCTGTTCAACCAGACTGTGTTTGGTATCGACGCTATCCTGACCTACTGATCCTTCTGCCACTGCTACTCAAATCCAAAGCCGCGACAGGATCTTTCCTGTCGCGGTTTTTTTTTGCAGGAATGCTCAGCGTCATTTGCCACAAGGCTGAATATCAAATCGCCCCAAGAAACTCGTGTGTCTCTCCGAGATGCGTCAAGGCTCGCTCGGTGCCCATATTGAACAGTGTCCGCCCACTGGCACGCCAACTGCCATTAGACCAGACAAAAACCGCACACGCCTCTCTGACCATCGAAACTGCCTCTACGCCCTCCATCTCGCCACCTGCCACCGCCTCAAAAGACAAATTGACAGCGGATAACACCCACCATTGCCCGTTTTCACGCTCCCGCAGCAAAACCCGCTCAGAAAGCCAACTGCACTCCGCCCAATGTAAGCCGCGAGGCTTCCCCTGGGCCGCCGCTGCCCGGAAATACTCTTCCCGCAGGGACATCTCGTTTCGCAGAAATCCCCCCCTCAATCTCCTGACCCTGAAACCACTCAACACTCT
>JALQWE010000491.1 GCA_023258825.1 Planctomycetaceae bacterium
GAGGCCAACGCCACTGTAATGAAATCCTCGGGCCGCCATCTTTTGACGATCGTAGAGATTTCGACCATCGAAGATGACCGGGGATTTCATCTTGAGCCGGATGTAGTCGAAGTCCGGATTTCGGAACTCATTCCACTCCGTCACAATACAGATTGCGTCGGCGCCGTCGCAGGCATCATAGTGATGAACGCAGTATTCCACCAGATCCCCGATTTCCCGCCGCACATTTTCAAGGGCGACGGGGTCGTGAACTTTAACCGAGCACCCGGCGGCCAGCAGGTTCTGAATCAGCACCAGCGAAGGGGCTTCGCGGATGTCGTCTGTTCGAGGTTTGAAGGACAGGCCCCAGACGGCGATGGTGCGTCCGGTCAGATTGCCTTCGAAGTGATCCATCAGCTTGCGGAACAGGGTGTTTTTCTGTTCGTTGTTGGTTTCGTCCACAGTGCGCAGAATGCGGGCATCCAGTCCATGCTGTGCGGCCAGCGACGCGAGGGCGCGGACGTCTTTGGGAAAGCAGGAACCGCCGTAGCCAACGCCGGGAAACAGGAACGAGAAGCCGATGCGGGCATCGTGGCCGATTCCCTTGCGGACCTCGTTGATGTCGGCTCCGACCTTCTCGCAGATATTTGCCATCTCGTTGATGAAGCTGATCTTGGTGGCCAGCATGCAGTTGGCGGCGTACTTGATCATTTCCGCACTCTCGATCCCCACGACGATGAAGGGCTTTTCGGTGCGGAGGAACGGCTTGTACAGTTCCTGCAGAATCTCGGCCGCTGCGGGCTCATCGACACCAACGACCACGCGGTCCGGCTTCGTGAAGTCGTCGATCGCCGCGCCTTCCTTCAGGAATTCCGGGTTGGAAGCGATCATGAACCGCGTGTTGGTTCGGGCGCGGATCCATTCAGCGACTCGCCGATTTGTTCCTACCGGAACGGTACTTTTGCAGATCACAACTGCGTTTTCACGCAGAAAAGGAGCCATGTTTTCTGCTGCGGACTGCACGTATTTCAAATCTGCGGCACCGGAATAGTCCTGAGGCGTGCCCACACAGATGAAAATGCACTGCGCACTGCGAATGGCAGATTCGTAGTCGGTCGTGAACTTCAGACGCCCGGCGGCAGAATTGCGCCGGACCAGTTCTTCCAGACCCGGTTCATAAATCGGGACGCCACCACGATTCAGCAGCGCCACCTTGGAAGCATCCACGTCAAGGCAGGTGACGTCGTTGCCACTTTCGGCGAAGCAGGTCCCCGTTACCAGACCGACGTACCCGGTCCCGATCATCGTAATTTTCACCAGCGTGCTCCTGTGAATTCTGCGCAGAGTCTGAACCACCGAGGATACCGCAGAAGGTACTCCCGGGGCAAATAAATCCTCGAGATTCGGGAGTCAAAACAGCCGGCTGTGGCCGGTTTGAGTGGGATTTTCCAGATTCACCGAACCTGAACATCTGACCCCCTGCCGAAAGTGATCGAATCCGGGGAAAACGGGAGACCGTGTGCAGCGGATTTTGTGGTCCCTGTTTCTGGAATTCCCCCAATCACTGAGGAAATTTGCTTGACATTTTCCATCGTGGCTTGCTCCGGGGGCGTCAATGTGAACGGAGGCTGTTGGGGGCTGATTCGTCAACTTCCGCCCCGTTTCCCGGGTTCTGGGTTGTGAAAAAGGCATTCGCCCTGGAGACTTTCTGCAGGGCACGGGTGCAGGCCAGTGCCGAACGCGAGTGTGGCTGAACGCTGTGGCAACGGGCTGGCAGCGGGCCGATAACACCAGGCAGGAGCAGATTGGGGAAACATCAATGGCTGCAACAAATCGTCGCGGGTTTCTGAAGGCAGGAACGGGAGCGGGCTTAATCCTGATGGGCACTCGCGCTTCGGGAATGATTCGCGGGGCCAATGATCGGGTGCGGATCGCCGTTGCGGGGCTCAATGGGCGTGGGCAGAGTCACCTCAGCGGCTGGATGGATCAGCCAAATGTGGAAATTGCCTGGATGATTGATCCGGATCAGAAAGTTCTGGCCTCCGCCATCAACGCGATGCAGGGCAAACTCAAAGACAAGTTCGTCGCGAAAGGCGTGGCCGATGTTCGGGAAGCGCTGGAAGACAAGACGCTGGATGCCATTTCCGTCGCCACACCCAATCACTGGCATTCGCTGATGACCATCTGGGCTGCTCAGGCTGGAAAGCATGTGTATGTGGAAAAGCCCATGAGCCATGATGTGGCGGAGGGCCGCATCTGTGTGGAGGCGCAGAAGAAATATGGTGTCGTGATTCAACATGGCACCCAGAGTCGCAGCAGTGCGGAGATTGCCGGGCTGCACGAAGCCATTCAGGCCGGGAAGTTTGGCAAACTGAAAATCTCCTACGGCTACTGCTGCAAACCGCGCAACAGCATTGGCATCAAGCCCGTGTCTGATCCTCCGGCGAATCTCGACTGGAACCTCTGGCGCGGGCCCGCGGTGATCGATCAGTTTCACGGCAACCTCGTTCACTACAACTGGCACTGGTTCTGGAAAACCGGCAATGGTGATCTCAACAATCAGGGGACTCATCAGCTGGATATTGCCCGCTGGGCGCTGGACCGGGAACTGACGCATCCTGTTCGTGCGATGGCGATCGGTGGTCGATTCAAGTGGAATGATCAGGGCGAAACGCCCAACACAATGATGGGGATTGCCGAATACGCGAACGGACAACAGGTGTTCTTCAATGTTCGCAATGTGAACTTCGAAGGGTATCCTTATCAGGTGGAAAACGAGTACTACTTTGAGGACGGTGGTCGGATCATCAAAGGCCTGTATTACCCCTCGGGAAGCACCACCGGGGAAAAGCTGCAGTTGGAGCCCGGTCGGGTGACACCCGGTGGAAACTGGGCCGCCTTTATTCAGGCTTGTCGTGAAGGACGTCCGGAACTGGCGAACGGAAATGTCTACGACGCCCACTATGGATGCGTGCTTGGCCATCTGATGAACAACTCGTGGCGACTTGGCAAACGCGTGCCATTCAACGCCAAAGCTGGCAGTTTCGGGGACAACAAGGACGCGGCGGAACACTTCCTGAAGCTGCACGAAATGATGCAGAACGGCGTGGGGATTCCGGAAAACGGGGCAGAGTACGTGGTCGGACCCTGGTTGTCATTCGATCCGGAAACCGAGCAGCATACCGGGGAATTTGCGGCTGAGGCCAACGCGCTGCTGAAGGACCCCAACCGAGACGGCTTCCGTATCCCGACGGCTGCGGAAGTTTAAGCGGATAAGTCAGATCGAGTGCGTTCCGAACTGTCGGAACGCCCTCCGTGTGGATCGCGTGTCTGATGCGCGCACAACGTGGCGATACGGTCATTTGGGGCAACTGTCAGGGGGCAGAGCAACCGGACTGAGACTGTGCCAGACCAGGTTTGCGATACCGAGCCCCGGGATCGCGAAACGGTGTTCAAACAGAAGAAAGTCGCGTTTCGCTCCGCCGAAACGTACATCCAGCCTTCTCCCATCCACCGGACAGCCGACGATGCCAAGCACTCCGAAATGTTTTTCCGGCGAGCGGACTGTCAAACTCCGCCGCGCAT
>JALQWE010000492.1 GCA_023258825.1 Planctomycetaceae bacterium
ATCGGGTGTGCGTTGGGCGGAAATCCTTCGAAGAACTTCTTCATGTCTTCGTGGATCATGCTGTGGTACGTCAGCTGGGCTCTGAACCCCTTCAACTGCTCTTCGGTGGGCAGTTCGCCGTACAGCAGCAACCAGGCAGTTTCAACAAAGTCAGACTTCTCTGCCAGCTGTTCGATGGGGTACCCGCGGTACCGGAGAATGCCTTTGTCGCCGTCGATGAAAGTAATCCCGCTGGTGCAGGCACCTGTGCTGTTGAATCCCGGGTCCATGGTGATGGCACCGGACTGCCCCAGCAGCCGGGTGATGTCAATTGCGGTCTCGTCTTCGGTGCCTCGAATGACCGGGAGTTCGTAAGATTTTCCATCCAGAGTGACGCTGGCTGTGGTCATGAGTTCAGAGTTCCTGAGTACGATGTCGCAAAGTTTGAGTTGGCTGGACCTGATTGTCGCCCGGGGCAATCCTGTCGGAACAACATTCTGTGACGTTTCTGTTTTTTGCTACGGTACCACGACCGCCATAAAAGTAAACTGAACCGAGGCAGATGCTCAAATCCGGAACGTCTGCCAGCAGATTGTGCTCCGCAAAAGTCGCTCCAGTCCCCCCTGTTTCTGTTTCGTTACCCGAACCGTTTGTTTTCTTATCACTGTGGTGTCGTTGGCGGACATCAGTCCGCGAACCACTCATGTTGACGCGAAAGCGACCGGTTGCTCGCTTGACTGGCACAGCAGAATACCTGCCAAACTTCACGAACTCCCTAAGTTCAGACCTTTTTGTCTCTTTTCCGGCAAATCCTCACCGGATTCTTTCCTGTTTTCCAGACTTGGCCCCTGAAATTCTGCAGGAAAATGCCGAGCAGTGGCGTTGTAAGCGGATTGTGTTCGGCAGGTCTGTAGGAGAACTGGACGGGCGAGGGGACCGCGGCGTTTGTTGACACCGAAATTGCTGAATCTGCATGAAAAATGGTCACGGTGCTTTCGCTGTGTGCAGTGTGAGTGGGTTGTGGCGTCTGTGCCGCTGTCGCGTGTCCTGATCCTGACCTTTGGGCATGACCGTTCGTCGTGCGAAAGGACCTCCGTTGAATTTCTCCCGTTCGCGTTGATTCACCGGATCATTTTGCAGAGAATCCGCAGCAATCGGGACAATCCATGCCGATTTCGGGGGCTTGCGATTGAAATCCCGGTGACTCTGGTTCCCGCAGAGTTCACGCTTTGGCTCCTGCTGCCCTGTGACCCGTACTGACCTGGGTGTCCCACCCGGGCTCAACGGCTGGAATTGAAAACCGCCATGGAATTGTCGCCGTTGACTCCCGAAGACATTGCGCTGCGTTATCTGGATCAGTTGCCGTGGCCACCCTATCCGTTTCAGGAGCAGGCGATACTCACGTGGTTTGAGCCATGCGATGGAATTCTGGTTTGTGCGCCGACCGGCACAGGAAAAACGGTGATCGCGGAAACCGCGCTGTATGAAGCCCTGATGACCGGACGACGCGCGTACTACACCACGCCGCTGATTGCCCTGACGGAACAGAAGTTTCGGGAATTGCAGGAGGCCGCAGTGCGCTGGGGCTTTTCCGCAGACCGAATCGGGCTGGTGACCGGCAATCGTCGCGAAAACCCGGACGCACCGATTCTGGTCGTGGTGGCCGAGATTCTGCTGAACCGGCTGGTGTCACCGGAAGAAGACTCGTTTGATGATGTGTCCGCTGTGGTGATGGACGAGTTTCATAGTTTCAATGATCCGGAACGGGGCATTGTCTGGGAACTGTCGCTGGGGTTGCTGCCGGCTCATTGTCGGTTGCTGCTGATCAGTGCGACTGTCGGGAACGCCACGGATTTTGTGGTGTGGCTGGCACGTATGCATGGTCGGCGGCTGAGGTTGCTGCAGAGCGATGAACGGCGGGTTCCCCTGGATTTTCGGTGGATTCCGGATGAGCTGCTACAGGATCAGTTGCAGTTGATGACCGACGGTGATGACACGCAGCGTTACACTCCGGCACTGGTGTTCTGCTTCAATCGCAATGAATGCTGGAGTGTGGCAGAGCAATTGAAGGGGAAGAACCTGCTGGCGGATGGTCAGCAGAAGCAGCTGGTTGCTGAACTGGACCAGCACGACTGGTCGGTGGGGGCCGGGGGCAAACTGCGACAGTTTCTGTTGCGTGGTGTGGGCCTGCATCACGCCGGGCTGTTGCCGAAGTACCGGCGCATCGTCGAGCGACTGTTTCAGAAGAAGCTGCTCAGCGTCTGCATCTGTACGGAAACGCTGGCGGCCGGCATCAATCTTCCCGCTCGTTCCGTCGTGATGACCTCCTTACTGAAAGGGCCACCGGGCGGCATGAAGCTGATTGACGCCAGCTCGGCGCATCAGATGTTCGGTCGAGCCGGGCGTCCGCAGTTTGATACTCGTGGCTATGTGTTCGCGGTGGCTCATGAGGACGACGTGCGGCTGTTTCGCTGGCAACAGAAATATGATGAGATCCCGGAAGACACAAAGGATCCGATGCTGTTGCGGGCGAAAAAGAATCTGAAGAAGAAGATGCCCAAAAAACGCGAGGGAGTGCAGTACTGGACCGAACGTCAGTTTCAGTCACTGCGGGAAGCACCGGCGGCAAAACTGGCCAGTCGTGGACGATTTCCGTGGCGACTGCTCGCCTTTCTCATCAGGAAGTCCGGAACCGTGCAGTCGTTGCAGGACTCCATTCAGAAACGGCTGCTGGAGCCCGCTGAAAAGACAGAAGCGCTGCAACACCTGACACGCATGCTGCGCACCATGGAAAGCGGGGGCTTCATCACCCTCGATCCGCCGCCCCCGCGTCCGCCAAAAATGCCCGGACTCGAAGATTCCCCGGACCAGACCCCGTTTCATGTCAATCTGGCGACCCGCGCAGCTCTGGAGCTGCTGGAGGTGATTGAATCGCAGTCGGCAAGGACGCAGTCACGCTGGCTGTCCAGCCTGCTGCCAGCCATCACCGAGGATTCTCCAGAGCCGCTGACGCCGGATGCTGCTGAAGCGGAGGCGCCAATGGAGTTCGGGGAGGGGTTGTTTGCCGACGATTCCCCGGACGCGGAAGACCCGCTGGGGCCGACAGCCGTGGAAGAACAGACTCCGCCGAAGGGAGCTGCCTCCGAGGAACAGACGCCGGTTGCAGCGCCGCTGCAGTTTGATCGTCCGACGGGTGTGGAATCCGGATCGGCAGCGGATGACGGGGCCGGGGGGGCTGATGAACCGGCAGCACCTGCGAAGGCCGGGTTGCTGGGGCGATTGATCCAGGAAGCCCGCTCGACTGGCACGGCGAAGACCGCCAGCCCGGTCAAGGCCGCGCGGCGGGAACGTCGCGATACCACAACGCCTGCAGAATTTCCGGAGTACCAACCGCGGCTGGCCATTGCCAATCCCAGTCTGAAGCTGATCAACTGCTTCCGCAGTATCAATCCGCTTTACGGTGTATTTCTGGCGGAACACATGCATAAGGCCAGTTATGAAGAGCGTCTGCAGTTGCTGGAAAGTGTTCTGGATCTGCCGTCGTCGGTAGCGGTGATGGTGCGTGTTCCGTCACCAGAGGTCA
>JALQWE010000493.1 GCA_023258825.1 Planctomycetaceae bacterium
AAATCGTCCATTTTTCCAGAATCGCTGTCGCCGTTCTGGCTGCGTGTCTCGCCTTATTCAATGGACATTATGCAGCACCACCTATCCGGATGAACGGACAGAACCACGCCTCAGCGATGTTCCCTCCTGCAATAACATCTCCAGTGGCTACCTTCCTGACATTCAGCCACACAAATATCAAACGGGTCTCCTATGCCGGACATGCTTGTTGCCGGACTGCAGTACCGCTATTCCACGATTTTTGCCGATTTGTTGTTGGACCTTGGCCTCACGCTTCTCGTCGCCACGGGCACCTCAGGATCCGTACTGACCGTCTGGGCCGAGGCGGATGGGCTGCGTATGAAGGCGGACCCGTTTCCACAGCCACGCGTCCTGGCAGCGTTCGAGGGCCAGCTGGCCCTTGGCTTGTCCGGTCAAATCCTCGGATTTGACTGGACTGAGCAACGGTACGGCGATGTCGATCGACGGAACGCATGGTGGTGGAATTACCCATCGCGAAGTCGAGTGACTGCAGATTCACCCTGCACCGATCTCGCCTGGGATAAAACCGGACTCTGGACACTCCAGAATCAGCCTGCCCGGATTACTGTCCAGGCCAGTGCCAGTGATTCTCGAGTGTTCTGGACACTTCCTGTTTCCGCGTCGCCGTTCGCCGGGCGGGACGGCATCTTCAGTGGCATGGCATTTCTGGGCAGTGTCCCTCGGTTTCTGACTGCCTTTCCGACTCCTGAGGTATCCGGGGAAGACACGGCTGCAAGTCCCGTCCCGGCAGGTGTTTTGATGGACATTCGTCAGCAGCAGGCACTCGTCACCGACCTGTGGTCTCCGCACTCACCCAGGGTGCATCAAAGACGGTTGTGGTTCCTGAATTCCGGGCTTGGTGAACTGGCGGAATTCGATCTGCACGCACGCAAGCCACGACCATTCTTCCGTTTTCCGGGCTTTGCACGCGGCCTCGTTTGTCACGAAGACTTCGCGTTTGTCGGGCTATCCTCGCACCCGGATCCCGGACTACTGGCCAACTCTCCATTGGCAAAAACGTCCGCCGCCCTGTGCTGCGGAATTGCCGTCATCCACCTGCCGACAGGACGCTGTCACGGACAACTGGAATTCGATGCCGGCGTTCAGGAGGTGCTGTCTCTGGAGCTGCTGCAGACGTCAATTCCCCGTGTTCGCTGACCTCTGCCTGATCAGCAGATACACTCAAGATGCCACGTACTGATGTCCCACGAAATGGTTAGTGCCATAGAGGCTGCAAAATCAGAAGCCTGACTCGCTGACTTTTGCGCGATTTGTTCGTTCTGCCGCGGCTGAGACCGTCAGCCGCGGCCTTTCGGCGGGCCGCAACGCGGCAAATTTAATACGCGGTTCTGTGAGTGCGGATCGCTGTTGATTCGCCGGGGCTGTACTCGTGCTTAGAAATCGGCGCGCACCAGATACACGCACCCCAATGCCAGCATCACGGCGATGAAACCAAGATTGCTGTACACCGCAGCCCACGGATCAAACACAACGCGCCGCCCCTGAAGATCGTCTCCCGTTGTTTCAGGTGGACCGCCTTCTTCAGCAGGAATCGGCACCGTTTTTTCCCCCGTGACCAGATAGCGCACGGCATTGTCCAGGTCCCCGGGGCGGGGAAAGACCTGATAAAGCGGCCGAACGATGTAGTCGTAGGCGTGAAACGGCCATGCGAGAACCCCCGCATACGTTTGCTCTACCTCGGTCGTCCCGAGGTGAATCAGTTCGACACTTCTGCGGCGAGCCACGGCAAGTCGCTGGTCATCCATCAGCCTCATGGACGTCACAATCCCGGCTGAATTGCCAGCCCATGCCTGCAGATTCTGACTGGTCGCATCATAGAGCATCAATTCTCCGCCATGAGTCAACACGGCCGCCGTTCGCCCATCGGCAGCGAACTCCACCCGCTTTGGTTTGTCGCCCGCTGGAATGCTGCCTGCAAACACTTCTCCCATGGTCGTCCGATCGTACACGACCACACGGCCATCCGCGAGTGCCGTCAGAATCAGCTGGCCTCCGGTCGCCACGAGCGCTGCCTGTTTCTCATCAGACGCTCTCTGACCGGTCTGAATATACGTACCATCTTCCTGACGGCTGAATACGGTGAGCGTCCCTCGATCCCACGCTACAAATGAGTCATCGCCGGAATTGAAGGCGATTGCGGCATCCGCACGAAGTGACTGACGACGTTCCGGCGTGACGTTTCTGAACGCCTGACTGGATCCTGAAGAAATGACGTTCCCCAACAAACCGCGAAGCCACGTGCGGGCGTTGCGTTGCCCCTCCGGAACACCAGTGAACACATAAATGTTTCTTGTCCCGGGCAGCACCAGATCGCCGTTCCGGGCTCGAAAGACGCCGAAAACGGCTTCCGGGGTCTGCGCTTCGGTTTCCCGTTCGAATTTCAGATCAGCGACTCCCCGAATCAATGTTGCAGGGCCAGCCTGATTGAAGCGGGAAAATTCATGCTGCAGGGTATGCACAGTCGAGCCATCCGCGGAAACCAGCAATCGCGGTTTCATTGCCGGACGCAGGACGCCGAGCGATGCAAGTGGGTTTGAAGACTGCTGCTCCATGATGGACTGCCAGTCCTTCCTGTCCACATTCCACCGCAGAATCGCTCCAGTGCCATCTATACTGAACACCTCGTTCCCGGCCACTGCCACATCTTCCAGACTCTGCCCCGGCAGATACCTCTGCGTCATAAACAGATTGACAACACCGGCAGTCGTCTGCACCACCCAGAAGATCACCACGACGATCAGACTGACGATCGGGTTACGCCAGATTGCCCCCGAAAGAGCACTGACTGAGTAGTAAATTGCAAACAAAAAGACATACAGAGGAATACACCAGAGTAATTCCGGCTTCCAGAGACTGAACCTGAGCCAGAGCAGCAGCCATGTGCCTGTCACCAGCAATCCGGCACACAGCAGCGTGAACAGGCAGCCGCCAAAGAATCGAGTGATGTACAGCGTTACCCGGCGAACAGGCTTACTGAGCAATAGTGAGATTTCACCCGGTTCAAATGTGCGGGGAATAATCGAGGCTGTGACCAGCAGAGAACTGAACACACCAAAAAATCCCAGAAAGACCGACAGCACTCCAATGATGATCTCGTTGATCAGTGAATCCACCCGGTCCGGCGGCAATCGCAGCGGTCCGAACATCGTCAATGTCCCGTAAGACAGCGCCAGCGACTTATCGTCCTGAATATCGATGGACTCAGGAAAGGCCGCCGCCAGTCGCCGAAGATTTCGCGTTGCACGGGTCTCAGCATCCAGAGACTCCGCATCGGCGTCCCGCAGGTCGGCCGCCACTTCTGCCGCCAGCCAGCGTTCCGAATTCCAGCCAGCGGGGTCATAAAAATCCACTCGGGGCAGCAGTCCGTTGACCGCGTCCAGTACCTGGGACTGTAATCGCTGGACCTGTCGACCTCCCTCAGGCTTTGCGGCCAGCCATTCCTGCAGTTTCTCCCGCTGAACATTGCTGAGTTTCTGATACAGGTGCGTGGCGGGCCCGTTTTTCTCTACGGATCCCTG
>JALQWE010000494.1 GCA_023258825.1 Planctomycetaceae bacterium
GGGATGCGAAAGCGAACGAAGCCGCCAGCGCGACAGCCATAACAAACGGACGCGGATTGCATCCAGACAATTCTGCCGCCTGAATACAGATGGGAAAGGCCAGTGCCGCTGCGCCATTGTTGGTGATCAGTTCATTCAGCAGCATGGTCACAAAATAAATTGCTGCCAGTGTCGCGTAGGGGCCCAGTGGCTGTGTCAGTGCGACCAGTTTTCCTGCGAGAATCTCGGCGGCACCTGTTTCCTGAAGTGCTGAGCCAAGTCCGAAGGACGCGCCAATGGCGATCAGGACTGGCCACTCGACCGACTGCCGCGCATCAGCGGCCGACATGCAGCGGGTCAGAACCATCAGACCGCCAGCCACGAATGCACCGAGCATTGCCGTATCACCACCGGCGAAAAACATGGTGCCCAACAACCCGAGGAAGATGGCGACTGCAAACCACCAGCGTTCATGCCGCACCGGCTGTGAACCTTCCACATTGCTGACGAGGTAAAAGTCGGGATTGTTTCGATGGGCCTGCACGAAGTTAGCACCGGTCTGCAGCAGCAGAGTGTCGCCGGCTTCCAGTTCCACGTCCCCGATCTTGGTGAGCACTCGCTGGCCATTTCGATGAATCGCCACAATCGCGGCATTGTAATGCGAACGAAACTGCGCATCGCGGACGGTTTGCCCGATCAACGGAGAAGAGCGACTGACGACGGCTTCGCAGAGTCTGCGACGTCGTTCACGCTGAGCGACCGGGTCGGAGGTTTCGGCGGCCGGTTCCAGTCCCGGAATCTTCTTGAGATCGATGATGGTGTCCACAATCCCCGTGAAGACCAGCCGGTCATTGGATTCCAGTACGGTATCCGGACTGACCGGCGCAATGACTGAACCCCGACGATCGATTTCGATGAGGAAGAGACCAGGGAGCCCGCGGAGTCCCGCGGCTTCGATCGTCTGACCAATCAGCCGGCAGGTGGGTGTCACCAGCATTTCGACGAGGTATTCCCGACGCGTATCGCCGAACTGTTCCATCAGTTCTTTGCGTTCGGGAAGCAGCTTCCGTCCAAGTGTCAGGATGTACACAGTACCGACGATGGCGCAGGGGAGACCAACATAGCCAATCTCAAAAAAGCCCATCTCGGCCAGTTCCGGGTTGTCGGAGCTTTTCATCAGGCCGGCCACGACGAGATTGGTGCTGGTACCAATGCGCGAACACGCGCCGCCCAGAATCGTTGTGAACGACAGCGGAATCAGTAGCTTTGAGGGAGATACGCTGTGTTTCCGACACCAGCCAATGACCACCGGGATGAGCATCGCCACAATCGGCGTGTTGTTCATGAAGGCCGACGTGGCGATGGTGAACAGGCTGAGCACGGTCAGGCCGCCTGTTTCTGTTCGAGCCGGGCCGAGGACTTTTTCGCCGATGGTGTCCACCACGCCGGTTTCCTTGAGTCCGGCAGTGACTACGAAGAGTGCCGCGACCATCAGCAGTGAACTGTTGACGAATCCTTCGAAGGCCAGTTTGGGCGTAATCACTCCGGCGAGTGAAAGGACAAGGATCGCTGACATAAAGACCAGGTCAGCCGGCCGCTCAAACGCCAGCGCAATCAGCACTCCCAGTGTCACAACAATCGTCAACCACGCGTCCCAGCCCATATTTCCAATTCCGCAGATCATGATGCCCCGTGACAGAAAGTCGAGGGGCCACCACTTCTGTTGTCGGTACAAAAAGTGAACTATGCCTTCGCATACGAATGAGCTGTGCCCCCCCTTTTGCGGACTGGCACTTAACCTGCCACGCCTGATCCTGTGATCAGGTTCGCCCATCACAGTTCCTGTCTCTGCAGACGATCGGGAACTGCTGCGGACCAGTGGCAGTCACTGGCCAGCCAAACCAGCGAAACATGCAGGTTGCATTCGAAACGCTGGCCGGGCGACGCAGAATATCAGGTTCAATTGTCTGCGTCAGGGAAATCAGGCCTTTTTTTGACAAGTCAACTGTCGGCGTGCAAACGACTGCCCATGGCCACGTGCAGCCGGCGACTTCTGTTCCATCCGTGGGAACTAATGCGTTGCGAAGTGTCGGGCTCTGAGGTGAGCCGATACGAGTTGCTGGTCAGCAGACCCCCGCTTGACTGGTGACTGCCCCGGCAGGCTGACACCTTGAGATTCGCTGCTGCGTACATCAGGCACCTGCAAGTATCTGCTCTCGCCGTCTGCTGTCCTTCTCTGGCTGGAATCTGTCTTGTGCGAAACTCAGTTCTGCTGTCCCGACGGTGCCTGGTTTCACGACCGACAGGAATACCCGAATCTGCCTGGCTGTGATGTTTTTTGTCCCAACCACTTCCGCTATCATTCCAGTTCGCGAGTTGCCGTTCCGCGGCCACTTGAAGTTCGCCAACACTCTGAAATGAGTCTTTGAGATGTCTGAGCCATTGCTGTCGTATGATCCAGGCGCCGCCCTGAAATTGTTGTCTCCGGAACGAATTCCGGCCTTGAAAAATGCTCTGAACGCGGCACGTGACGAGACATTGAATGATGTGGAACACTGGCAAAGCGGGCTTCCCGTGCCCGCGGAAAAACAGCCACTGGATGCTGGTTTTATTCAGTGGCCGGAAGAGTTGCTGGCAGATCTGGAGCGTTCCGGTTCTGCCAGTCTTGTGTCGCGACTTGAGTCCTGCGGACGTCGCCTGGCGGGCACTGCCGATTCGCTCGTTGTCCTGGGTATCGGTGGGTCCTACATGGGCATGCGGGCCATGTTCGAAGCACTGCGGTCACCGTTCTGGAACGAACAGAGTCGATCGACTCGCGGGGAACTGCCGCGTCTGTACTTCGATGGCTGGAATGTGGATTCTGATCAGCAACGGGCTTTGCTCTCCCTGCTGGACGAACGGGCGGCCACATTTCCCGATTCCGTGCAGGGGAGAACGGCTGTCATTGTCATCAGCAAGTCCGGTGGCACACTGGAAACCGCGGTTGCCTACCGGAACTTTCGAGATCTGCTGGAACGGCGATTTGGCGCTGACGTTGTCAATCTGATTGTTCCGGTCACCGGCGAATCCGGTCGGCTTCGCAACCTCGCCAGAGCCTCCGGGTTTCCTGACGTGTTTTCCATTCCCGATGGCATTGGGGGCCGCTTCTCGGTCCTGACTTCAGTCGGGTTGCTGCCGGCTGCGGCGGCGGGGCTGAATATACGTGCGCTGCTGCAGGGCGCTGCCGACATGACTCAGCATTTCCGTACCGCACCCTTTGAAAGCAATGTGGTGCTGCAGTTTGTTGCAGTCTGCCACGCTTTTGAGGTTGATCTGGGGCTGAGCTGTCGCATCCTGTCCACATGGGGGAGCAAACTGGAAGCGGTTGGCCTGTGGTACGATCAGTTGCTCAGCGAAAGCCTGGGGAAACACGAACGCGGGGCGACTCCGCTGACGGTGGTCAATACTCGCGACCTGCACAGCCGCGGCCAGCAGCACCAGGAAGGACGGCGGGACAAACTGATTACCAATCTGCTGCCCGGGAAGCCGAAATTGCCCTCTCTGACGGTGCCCTCACATGCACTCGATCAGGACC
>JALQWE010000495.1 GCA_023258825.1 Planctomycetaceae bacterium
CACACTTCTGGATACGCCAATCCCGCGTATGTGCTGATCGACGGCAAATGGGGGACTGCGGGCGGGTCTGCACAATGGCAGACCATTTCCACCGCAGGACTGGGGCAGCCCGAAACGGTCACTGTCACAGGCTATGAAGGCGGCAACCCCGCAGCGGCACGCGATTTGATTGAAAGTATTCGGGACGACCGCCCGCCACTGTGTTCGCTGTCCGAGGCCCGTGGCGCGATCGAAATGGTGCTCGCCGCCTTTGAATCGCACGTCACTGGACGCCCGGTGGCGATGCCCCTGCAGGCCCGCGACAACCCGCTGACTCGGCTGTAGGTTCAGGCATCAGAAAAGGGGTCAGGATCCAATAGTGCGGGGGCAGAAAAGGGGTCAGGTACCAATAGCCAAATGGCCCGGAGGGTGCTGCGCACTATTGGTACCTGACCCCTTTTCTGCTCCAACCCCCTTTTCTGAACGCCATTGGTAGTCTGACGCGGTTTATTGGGTATAGTTCACCACGGTTCCAGTGCTGAAAGCGTGCCGTCAGGCGGCGCACAGCAATCAATCGACACCGCTGGTATGCGTTTGATCCTCGGGGATCCGTTGAATGTCGGTCTTTTGTCAGGGGCAGCATGGTGTGCCGCCCTGTGGACGGTTGGTGGAACCAGAACGGTTTCGGAGAGAGAGTCACGTGAAGAGCGAATTTATCCTGCTGTCTTACCGGCCCCTGTTGGCTTTGTTGTTCAGTGCGTTGACTGTGCCCCCGCTGGGTGCTCAGACGCCGGAACAGGACATCATCGAAACCGACCCGGCGGCTGCGCGCCGCCTGGAAGAGCGGCTGGTCACGCGCGTTCGGCAGTTGACATTCGAGGGGCGTCGCGCCGGGGAAAGTTACTTCAGCGCGGACGGCCGAAAGATGATTTTCCAGAGTGAGCGTGAGCCGGGAAATCCGTTCTTCCAGATTTACCTGATGGATCTCGAAACCGGCGACACAGAACGCGTGTCTCCGGGCAAAGGCAAAACAACCTGCGCATGGATTCACCCTGACGGAAAGCGACTGCTGTTCGCGTCCACTCAGGATGACCCGGATGCTGAAAAGGAGCAGCAGGAAGAACTGGACCTGCGGGCGTCAGGAAAAGAACGTCGTTACGCCTGGGACTATGACTCGTATTACGACATTTATGAATATGATCCTGCCGCCAAAACCTACCGTGCGCTGACGACGGAGAAAGGCTACGACGCCGAAGGATCGTGGTCCCCGGACGGCAGCCTGATTGCCTTCGCCTCCAATCGATCGGCGTATCAGGAAAAACTGACGCCCGAGCAGCAGCAGGCGTTTGAACTGGACCCGGCGTGGGCCAATGAGATTTATATCATGAAGGCCGACGGCACCGAGGTGCGTCGATTGACGCAGTCGCCGGGATACGACGGTGGCCCGTTTTTCAGCCCCGATGGAAAACGACTGTGCTGGCGGCGGTTCTCAGAGAACGGCGCCACAGCAGAAATCATGACCATGAACATCGATGGTTCGGACCAGCAGCAGCTGACCAGGCTGGAAGCCATGTCCTGGGCTCCGTACTATCATCCCAGCGGACAGTATCTGATCTTCACGACCAACCGGCATGGATTTGCCAACTTTGAACTTTATCTGATTGATGCGGCCGGCAAGGGGGCACCTGTCCGTGTCAGCCACACTCCCGGATTCGACGGACTGCCGGTATTCAGCCCCGACGGCAACCGACTCGCCTGGACCTCCGGCCGAACGGTCAGCAACCAGTCTCAGGTGTTTCTTGCTGAGTGGAACCACGAGAAGGCTCTGGAACTGCTGGGATTGTCAGCCACCGCAGTTGCCGGAAAAGATCAGGGCACCAGTGAACGCGTCATGGGCAGCACCGCGGAAGGGCGGGGCGACTTTGCCCCGGCGGACGCCGTGCGGCACGTCGAATACCTCTGCCGGCCCCAACTTGGCGGACGACTGACGGGAACCCGGGGTGAGCAACTGGCCACAAACTACGTCGCTCTGCATTTTGAAACTCTGGGCCTGGTGCCGGCCGGTGACAACGACACGTGGTTCCAGGAATTTGAATTCACCAGCGGGGTAAAAGCCGGAGACCGCAATGCAGCCACTGTGGCGGGGGCGGCATTGAAACTGAATGAGGACTGGCGACCAGTCGCCTTCTCGGCCAACGCGGAAATCCCGGCAACCGACGTGGTCTTTGCCGGTTACGGCCTGCGAGCCCCCCCAGCTGACGGAATCGAAGAATACGACTCATACGTGCATCTCGATGTCAAGGACAAATGGGTCGTTGCATTTCGTTTTATGCCGGAAAAACTGACACCGGAACAGCGTCAGCACTTCGGGCGATTTTCCAGCCTTCGATTCAAAGCCATGCAGGCCCGCGATCAGGGAGCGAAAGGGCTGATCATTGTCAGCGGTCCCACGTCGGGTGTACGAGATCAGCTGGTTCCGCTGCAGTTTGACGGTTCTTTGTCCGGTGCGGGCCTACCGGTGATCAGTGTGTCTGACGCGGTTGCGGCCACCTGGTTCAAGGGCAAAAACAGGGACCTGAAAACTGTGCAGGAGAAGCTGGACACGGGCGAACCGGCCATGGGATTTCCTCTGGAAGGCATACAGCTTCAGGCCAATATTGATATCGTGCACGAAAAGCAGAAGGGGCGAAATGTGCTCGGCAGGCTGCAACTGAACGAGTCCCCGGCAGGACAGGTTGTGGTGGTTGGTGCGCACATCGACCACCTGGGCACGGGCATCAACGGCAACTCACTGGCCCGAGACGACGAACGCACCGGAATTCACTTCGGTGCCGACGACAATGCCTCGGGAGTCACCGCGATGATGCAGATGGCAGAAGCGATGGCCAACGCCAAAGCGGCGGGACAACTGCAGGGACAGCGAGACGTGATCTTTGCGGCATGGTCTGGCGAAGAGCTGGGATTGCTGGGTTCCAGCCACTATGTGAAAAACCTTGAAACATTGTTTTCACAGCACGCGGCAGCTGTCGAACCGGAAGGTGCTCCCGGTGAGAAGAAGCCTCCGGAAAAGGAACAGGCTGCAGCCGAACTGGCAGCCGCCAAGCCATCGAACGCCGACGACAGCGGCCCCAACACGGGCGGACTGAACCTGTACATCGCGGCCTGTCTGAACATGGATATGGTCGGCCGACTGCAGGAAAAACTGGTGTTGCAGGGAATTGGCTCTTCCCCGGCATGGCAGTCCCTTGTGGAAAAAGCCAACGTCCCACTGGGACTCTCACTGTCCCTGCAGAACGACAGCTACCTGCCCACGGATGCCAGTGTTTTCTTCCTGCACGGTGTCCCGATCCTCTCAGCCTTCACGGGCAATCACGGGGAATACCACACGCCACGGGATACCCCGGAGAAACTGAACTACGAAGGCATCGCCAAAGTGGGACGCTTGATGACTCTGGTCTGTCGTCAGCTGATCGCAGCAGAACGCGGCCCACAGTACGCCGCGCAGGAACGTCCGGCGGATGAGGGTCGTCGTGCCTCTCTGAGGGCGTGGCTGGGAACTGTTCCCG
>JALQWE010000496.1 GCA_023258825.1 Planctomycetaceae bacterium
ATGTCAATTGCCAGTTGGTGGACGTGGTCCAGCATTCAGGAAGCCAGTGCCAAACAGGCTGCTCCAGAGTCCAGCGAAGCTGCTGAAGCACACTGACAACGGCTAGAGCATTCTCGAGTGCGTCGTAGCGAGTTTTGCCGAATGGGGTCTCTGCCCTGACGGCAGTGGCACGTCGAGTTTATGCTGCGGAAAGCCAGGTCGGGTTCCCCGTGTCTCGCTTCGGCGTACGTGGCCACGTATGCCGTCACCGTATTGTGGGTCGCGGGGGTGCTCAATTGCAAACCGCGAGGATCGGGCAACCAGACCGGGATTGCTGTCCGAATGCGAGTTGTTTCGACCTGACCGCGTCCTTTTTGCTCCCGATCTATTGATCGTCGAGAGCAGTGACGTACGGGACAATCATTGAGTTTTTTGCTTCGAAATGTCCTGCCTCGTCATTGCGGGCTCACTGGCGTAAATTGGACGAAAACAGCGGCGTGCAGGCTGCCTTCGAGTGGCAGAAGTCGGATAAAGACTGCCGTCTGCAGACTTGCTCACTTTGAGGTGTTGCGGTTGAGAACAGTGTTCCGGCATGGGGGAAGCCCTGCGCTGGTGCAGTTTTTGTCAACTCATTGCATAACGCGAGTGGAATCTTTTCAGAATACTGTTGAGAAGACATATTCACATCGCTACTCTGCAAGTGCCCTTGTGAGCAATTTGTTTGAGCGCAGGGTTTACGGCGATTGCTCACAAGGGCATTTCTGCTTGCTTTCAGAATTGGCCGCCATCAGTGTGTGTTCTCGAGGCTGGAGTCGCTGCCCCACTGACCGTGTCCGCATGGCTGTGATCTCAGCTGGGGCAGGCAACGATTGCGATCCAGACCCGAGCTGCTGGACGGGCCGGTGGGCTGCCATTCGCGGCAACCGTAAAGCCCGTCGTCACATCCAGCGGGGCTGACAGAAACCTGGGATTTCTCCGCAAAACTTTCGTTTTTCGAGACAGAATTCGGCGTCAAAGACCATTTTGATGCATGGACAATTGCTGGTGCCGACTGGGCTGCCAAACTCGCCGCGGATCTCTTCGTAGTCGAGGGTGTTTTCCGCCCAGTTGGATCGGCACTTTGGTGATTCGACGTACAAGCCTGGGATGCTCACACAGTCCGTCGTGCGTCGGCTCGAAACAAATACCGTTTAGGATGGTCAGGGTTCCCCCTCGGGGCTACCCGGCTTTCCGAGCGGTTTTTCGAGGGGGCTCCAGAAGGTTCGGCGAAGGAGATACACCTGAGCCGACGAGCAGGCGATGGCCTGGGACAGAAATCGACAATCATGCCGTGTTTCGGCATTCGCCGTAAGTTTCGCCTGCAGAGATCGATAGCGCAGAATCGCCGAGTTCCCGTGGGCAGCAGATCTTCGTACACTCTTTGTACGCCGGATGGAGTTGCTCCGCCGTCGCAGTGCAATTCCAGAGAACTGGTCCTCGCGCTGCCTTGAGAATCTCGGCCTGAACGCCGAACGAACCTCGTTCTATAGAGACGGCATTTTCGATCAGGATGCCGCGGGACAAACCGGGGCGACGGATTGACAATCGCCGAGTGCCCCCTATTCTCCACCGCCGGACGGCGGAGTTTCCTCGCTTGGGGGACTCGGCGCGCCGGCATTCCGCAGATTATCAGGGCATCAGTCATGGCCAACTTCACCACGCGACTTCACCAGCAGATACTGGCTCGAAAAACCCCGGCTCTTGTGGGGATCGATCCGCGCTGGGACTGGTTGCCCCGCGAAATTCAGCAGGCTGCCGAAAGCGGCGGCGGTGGCCAGCATGCGTGTGTGGCTCGTGGCTACGAACGCTTTAGCTGCGAATTGCTGGATATTGTCGCGCCTCACGTTGCGGCCGTAAAACCTCAGGTCGCCTTTTTCGAGCAGCATGGGCTTCCCGGCCTGCAGGCACTGCACAGTGTCATGACCTATGCTCGAAAACTGGGGCTGATTGTCATTGCCGACGCGAAACGCGGGGATATCGGGACGACGGCCGAAGCGTATGCAGAAGGCTGGCTGGCGGGTGACGATCCAGAGGCTGCGGCCTGGCCTGCAGACGCCTTGACCATCAACCCGTATCTCGGCACCGATTCTCTGGAACCATTTGTCAGAATCGCCGCGCAGCGCAACGCGGGCCTGTACGTCCTTGTCCGAACCAGCAATCCCGGTGCAGCCGAATTTCAGGATCGGACGGCGGAAGGACGTCCCGTCTACGAAACCGTGGCGCAGGCGGTCAGTCGATTGAGCGATCTGACGCGTGGCGAAGGCGATCGATATGGCTGCGTAGGGGCAGTCGTCGGTGCCACCTGGCCTCATCAATTGGGACAATTGCGGGAAATCATGCCCACTGTGCCACTGCTGGTCCCCGGCTATGGGGCTCAGGGTGGAACCTCGGCGGATGCCGCCGCTGCTTTTCATCCGGATGGAACCGGAGCTATTGTCAACAGTTCGCGGGGCATCAACTTTGCATGGCGGCGCCAAAATTATGCGACGTCGTTTGGTGAGGCGCGTTGGCGCGAGGCGGTGGCTGAAGCTGTGCGGGAAATGATTCAGGATCTCGCCACCCACACACCGGCAGGAGGGCTGGCGGGCACGTGAAATTCTCTGTGGCGTGGTCTGCGCTGCCTCGTCAATCTCGTCAATGTTGACGTACGTTACTTCGGCAACGAGGGCTTTTGCAGGCTCTCAGACGCCGCCAGGCGTTGCTGAAGGGAGTCGTTACTGCGGCATCGGGGCGAAAATCCGGTGGGAATAGGCCGCACTGCGAGGGAGCCGGCCGCAGAATCGGACTTTCAGACACCGCTGTAATAAGCGGTGTGTTGAGCAGTCTGCAATTAATCGGAGCAATAGATGGGGCAGGCAGAAACCGACAGGTTGCCCACCGTTACGCCTTCCGCGTATTCGCAGCATGAAATTGCCCGTTGCTGCCAGTCGACCGGGTTTTTTGTTGTGAACTGCCGAAAATCCTCGATAAACTGTCTTGAGGTTTCTCCGAATCTGCCGTTTCTCGCTGGACAGGGTTTTTCAGCGATCGATGTGGGCCGCTGAATTCGGGTTCCAGTGTGGGCAAAGGAGCTTTTTCTATGAATGCACCCCGGTCGGCGTTTTGTCTGTCGTTGAGTGTACTCGCCCTGGCAGGAATGCTCCTGTCCAGCGCTGCGGAATGTCATGCGGATCCAGGTTCCAAAGCCAATCGTCGCCCGATCGTGATGAATCCACGATTCGACGCCTCGGCAGAGAAGGTTGATTTTTTCGATGCCCAGGATGACGGTCGGGTTGAAGCAAAACTGGTCGCCAATGACTCCAAAGGTGGCTTTGTCTTCATCTCGAACACCACCGATCAGACCCTGAATGTGGTACTGCCGCAGTCCTTTGTCGGTGTCCAGGTGCTGAAACAGCTCGGCATGGGCGGCGGCGGCATGGGCGGTATGGGTGGCATGGGAGGTATGGGCGGCATGGGTGGCATGGGCGGTGGAGGTATGGGTGGAATGGGCGGCGGCATGGGCGGCAACCAGAATATGG
>JALQWE010000497.1 GCA_023258825.1 Planctomycetaceae bacterium
ATGGGGCAAAAGACTCGACTGCCCGCGGCACAGCCATGCAGGAGCTGAGGTCGATGATTCCCCGGACATCACAGTACCATCCTGGTCACGAGATTCCGGAGAAGAATCTGTATTACCGGTTGGCGAAAAAGTTTCTGTTCAACGACTTCGGAGTTTATGCCGGTCACGATCACACTCAGACTGCCGCTCCATTCCTGCAGGCGCGTACCGGGCCGGGAAAAACAACCACATGCTGCGACGACTCAAAGTCAGAGGCAAATGGCAGTTGCTGTGGATCGCTTGTGCAATTGAAGTCTGAATAGTGGTGTGCAGGTCGTCGCCTGACGCGTTCGAGGAATTCCGTCTGACCGAATGATACATCGCTGCAGATTCGATTCTCACCGTTTACTGCGAGGCCCCCACCACTCAGAGATTCCGATCAGCGAGTGATGAGATCTTCTGGAAAAATCGTGGATGGGAGCCTGCTGATCCGGTGAATCTGGCCTTGTCATAAAATTGGTCCGGGTGTCAAGCTACGGCAGAGTTCGCCGACCGGGATTGAAAGTGTTGCAATGGCGGGCTGAAGTGGGTTCCGTCGTTCCCAGGCTGAATTCCGGTGAACCACTTTGGAAAACGTGCTCCGTAGGGAGCTTGAGCACTTGGGATAGCCTTCCTTCGGGACTGTTCAGGGATGAATTGGTCTGTGGGTGCAGCACTGCTTATCGTTCGATTTCTTTCTGGTCTGCTGATCAGTACTGCGGTGTGCTGCGCTCAGTTCAAGTTGTCTGAGCCGACAATTGACACCGAGGCGGAATCGACGGCGACAGAGAAAGTCTCGGGGCCACTGGAAGGACGTGTTGAGACAAAGGCAAGTGCCGCCGACGAAGCTGACGCGGTGGAGGCATCAGACTTGATCGATGCAACTCAACAGCGGGTTCGGGCTGCGCGGGGCGCCGGCTCGCAAGTTGATCGGGGAGTAGTAAGGGCAGCTGACACGACTGCAGAGCAGTCGGGGGGCATTCATTTACTGGACTCTGAGGAGCCGCGAGGATTATTGACAGCAGGTGGGGCGCCCAGAACGCGTGAGATTCTGCTGGATGCCACGTTGCGTGATGTCGCCTGTGTGGGACCCCGATGCTGGTGCGTTGGGGATCGCGGTGTGATCTGCCGTTCTGCTGATGGCGGTGAGACATGGGAGACGAGTTGTCTGCCGTTCGAATGTCGTCTGACATCGGTCTGTTTTCTCACCAATCGAATTGGCTGGGTGGCCGGTATTGAATCACAGCCGGGGCGAGAGAGCGGACGAGCCGTGCTGCTGGCGACTCGCGATGGAGGACAGACATGGCGGAATATCGCAGAGGAATCTCGAAAGGACGGAGCTTCGGTGGACGGAGTGCACCGACTTCCCGGGATCCAGCAGATCCAGTTCTTCGGGCTTGAAGAGGCGATAGCAGTCACCTTACCAGATACGGCGCGTGACAATTCCACTTTGTTTCGCTCGGGCGATGGTGGGCAGTCGTGGACACCGATTTTATCCGATCAGGGAGTTCCATTGTGGACTGGTGGGTGGTTTTCCAGTCTCGGGCAGGGCGTGGTTGTTGGAACACATCAAAGTCTGGGGACTGTGGTTTCCGGCGAGTCGGTGGTTCTGCAGGAACCTCGTGCCACGCTGCGCAGTTTTCGATCAGCGGTTATCGATGGTGAGGGGCGTGGCTGGGTTGCCGGTGACGGTGCGACACTGCTGCAGACGGCGGATTTCGGTGTGAGCTGGGCGGCGCCTGAACAAGAGTTACCGAGTGGCCTTGCTGATGTGCTTGACGTTCGATGTCTGGCGCAACGGGGCGATGTCATGATTGCTTCCGGGGATCCCGGGGCCATGGTATTGAGGACAGAAGATGCGGGGAAATCATGGCAGATTGTCGAGGCTGATGTTCGTGGTCAGATTCATCGTATACGTGCCCTGCCCGACCGGGGATTTCTGGCGATTGGCAGTTTTGGTCAGATTATAAAATCAGACGATGATGGTCTTTCGTGGCGTGTTGTCAGAAATGCGGGATATCATTGCGGGATTCTGAGCCTTGTCACGCAGCTGGAGCAGTCTCCGTGGGCGTTGACATCGGCACTGACGACGGATCGCGGAATTCGGTCTGTGGTACTGCAGCCTTCGGTACGTCTGAGGGAACCTCAGGATTATGCGGCCGGAATTTGTCAGGGGGAGAGAGCTCTGAGTGCTCTGACACTGCTTGGGGTGTCCGACGTTGCCGGTGACTGGATGTTTCCCGGACTGCTTGAAACGCAGCACCGATCGGGGAGCAGCCTGATGGAGGAGTGGGATCGAAGAACAGATGGAAGGGCGAGTGAACTAGTGCCCTTGCGTCTGGCTCGCAGTATTCGCTCTTACCGCCCGCAGATTGTCGTCATCGAGCGGTGCCACGATGTAGACGCGATGGCAGAATTGCTGCGAAGTGCAGTGATGCGTGGCATTGAAATGGCTGGTGATGTGAACGAGCCGAGGCTGTCCGGTTTCGGTCTTCCTGTGTGGCAGGTGCAGCGGGTACTGAGCCGGGCTCCGTCGGATCTTCAGTCAACCGTGGTTTTCAGAGATACGGATGTGTTGCCGGTGATGGGTACCACCTGCGGGCTTGTCTGTGATGCTGCCGGTGAAGTGCTGATGTCGACACAAGACGTGACACGAGAGGCGTCAGCACACCGCAGAACTGCGGGATATGAGCTGGAAATGGACCTGGAGGAGAGATCCGCGATTACGAATCCTCTGGAGGGACTGGAGTCACTGCTGACAGAGAAGGTTCGTCGTCGCAGAATCGCGCGGCCGCGCGCTGAGTTAGAGGAACTGCGACAGGTCCTGCTCAGGACTCGCAATGAAGCCGGTGCGCTTCAGGGGCATGGAGCGGGTTTGCAGGCCACGGAAGCCTTTGTGGCGGAGCTGGAAGATGTTGGAAAGACGCTGCCTGATGCGCTTGCTCTGCGTCAACTTCGGGAGTTAGCTGAGTTGAGTCAGGAGAGGAACAACCCTGAGGGCTATCTGGCAGTCCTGCAGGAGATTGTTCGACGGTTTCCTGACACCGAAGATGCGTGGCGAGCGGCTGAGTCACTGCTGTTATTTTATAGGATTCATTGGAATATATACATATAAACGAGTAAAAGGCAAACAAGATGCAACCACTACAGAACCTATTAATTAAACAAGCGGTACGAACACAAGGCAAACGACTTGTTAAAAAGCAATTCAATAATAAATTCATTACAGCACTAGCTGGAATAGCTATCTCATATGGATTATCAAGGATTATTAAATGACAGAATATCAACTCAAACCTATTGCAGATATGACAGAAGATCATCTATGTAATACAATTACTTGCTACAATCCACACATTACAGCAGAGCGTAAACAGCAATGCAAACAAGAACTTATTCGTAGATGGACTAGTCCTACTATTACTAGGACTACATCTACAGATACCGTAATAGATTCAGTAATCGAAAGTATAGTGAGAACTAGAAGGAATAATTAATGACACTCAAGGAACAG
>JALQWE010000498.1 GCA_023258825.1 Planctomycetaceae bacterium
GACCGATTGAGCGTCAGCGTCATCGCCGACGGCTGGCACGTGCCGGCTCCGATGCTGAAGTGCATCCTCCGCTGCAAAACACCGGATCGTCTGATCCTCACATCAGACATCTCAGGCTTCGGTGGCTGTCCCCCGGGACGCTACATGACTCCCGCCGTCGATGTCGAAGTCCTTCCCGATGGACGCATCGTGGTGGCAGGCCAAACCCAATACCTCGCAGGTTCAGGCGCCACCACCGGGGAATTTGTCGTGCGATTTCATCAAACCTGCGACGTCCCGCTGCAACTCGCCTGGAACATGGCTTCACACCACCCCGCTCGGCTCCTCAGACTGCCCACGGCAACAATCGACGAAGGCCAACCCGCTTGCCTGACCATCTTCCGCACCGAGCCCGATGGATCAGCCGAGGCTCCGGATCGACGTCGCTTCGTTCCTGAATCCGCCTTTGTCCACGGGATCCGCATCGACGCTGCCCTCTGACCGTCTGTCACGAGGCTTCCACCAGGGCAGCAGATAACGTCGTCACCTGCGTTCCCCTCTCCAGAAAATTCACCCCAACGAATACCCCACCGTTACATACGGGCTATGGCACAGACCATTCCCCTGTCATGCTCAGATCACGCACCTCGGCCCCCGTCAGATCGCTCCAGTGAAACAGTCCAAACACACGATCCGAACCGGTCGTGAGCGTAACCAATCCAATCGACTGTCCATTCAGCAGCAACTCCACACGATCCCCTGAAATACGGATCTGCATCTGATTCCAGTCGCTGGATCGCAGTGGCAGGGCTGCCCCGCCCTCCACCGCTGCAGCGGTCGACTGGTTAACGCGCGTCCCATGCAATGCTGCCTCACGCAATCCGGATCCTGGCTCCAGAATCAAAACCTGCCCGCCAATCACCGGATGCACCAGTCGATGATCCGGCTCAAAGAAAAACGAGTACGCCAACACACCTCGCTGAGGTAACGGACGCATGTACTGCAACAGACTGGCCCGCGGCAATCCGCCCCCCGTCGATTGTCGCACTCCGACCAGTTTTGCCTCAGATGACCGCCATGCATCCAAACTCTCCAACGAGCCTGCCACCGCAGTCGCCCGCGGAAACCATGGCTCCCGCCAACCACTCAGCTCTCGCCCTGTGTCCAGTTGAACGTCCGCCGCAACCGGTGCCCCCTGAGTTAACTCGTCCAGCCGAATCCGCGCTCCCGGGTCCGGCGGCATTCGCACCACCAGCCACGGGGCCGCTCGGTCCGAAACTTCACGAGTGAGTACCCGTTGACCGTCCAGCTCTACCGTCAACTGGCCCTGTTGCCGTTGGATGCGGTACCGGCGGGGCGTGACCTGTTGTGACGAAGCCGCAGAGTTTTCTGGAAAAATCAATGTTCGCGACCACGGAATTTCATTGATCTCCGATGCTTCGCCCGTTCCCAAACTCGCCCCATCCGCAAACAACACACCTGCGTATCCCAAAATCGGATACCGACCCGCCACCGGCTCCACCGTGCAGGTCAGCGAAAAGTCACTCGACAAGGGGACTGGCCAGCAAAGCCCGTCCGCCTGCGTTCCGGAAATCAGCTGAACCGTGCCGTCCCCTAACTGCGTCCAGACAGCTGGCGGCAGTTGACCGGCCCCGGCAGCAGTCGTCAGACGCAGAGGAATCCAGTCGCGCGGCGACGACAGCGTGACAGCCCCCCCCCGCCGGTTACCCTCCGCCAGGCCACTTTCCACGTGCTCCAGCAACGATAACAGCGAACGGCAACACGCGCGACTTCCGGAACTCCCGTGGATCGGCCCCTCAGGCAGCAGCATCAACCCACGCAACAGTCGCATCGCGTCCGCACGTAACGGTGCCCGGTCCGCCGCAACCTGCGCGATCGCCAGCACAGACCACGGTGAACTCACCTGCCTCGGCCCAGCCGCTTCAAACCGATCCGCCAGGGCGCTCAGTCTTTCGGTGGCCTCGGCTTTGTCCTGAACAATGGACAGCAGCGTACGAAACATTTCCTGGTCGTCACCTGCGACCGCGTCCCCAGGCAGCGGCAACCGTTTTTCAAGATCCGAAACCTGCTGCAACTCCATCGCCGCCGACACCAGCTCCAGCAGCGGTGAAACCACAATCTCGGGAATCCCCGTGTTCCACGGCCGCCTGCCACTTCGGACACCTATCCGGTCACTCGGACATGGCGCTCCCGACCATCTGATCAGAGCACCGTTCCGCGGAAACACCCAGTCGAGGCCCTCCTCCATGACAGCCGCAGCGTCCAGCCGCGCCAACCGCTGGGCCGCTTCACCGGCGGTCAATGATATCGCCAACTCCTCCGCCGGATGCTCCTGCCGCGGAACTGCTGGCACGTCCGGCAGACTTCCGCTGGCCACTCTCTCCTCGGGACTCAACAGCCTTCGTAATTCACGTTCATCAAGCAATTCAGGCCAGTCTCCCCGCAGGACAATCCCCCGAACCCGCGCCTCGGTACGAGCCCGATCGTGGACAATCCCGGGACGAGTATCGAAGTGCGGTGGAATCTGGCAACGCATTAACTCAAGCTCGTTCACACTCAGAACAGCGACCCCATCACTCAGTTGAAGTTGCCCCACGTTCCAGCCTTGCCGCAGCACGCCCTGCACAATCTCATTCCCCGCAGTCAATTGAGCCGTCTGCGGAACAGGCGCTGCTTCCGGCCCCGCCTCCGAAATCCAGTCCAGACGCACTCCCTCAGACTGCAGCAGAAACACCAGCGCACCCAGCGCAATTCCGGACTCCACTTCATTCGGCTGATATTCAAATTCCCAGCGCAGCACGTCACCATTCTGCAACGGTCGCAGATGCTGTAACAATCCAAACTCACCACTCCTGCCCCCAGCCTGCACTCGCTCCGTTCCCTCACCCAACTCCCCCCGTCGACGACCGCGAATGGTTCCGGCTTCCCACGACCAGTCCGTCCCTTTGCGACCGACCTGTCCGTCACGCGGCTCCATGGATGCTTTCCCACTACTCCCCGAATTCAGGTCAAGGCGACAGCCGGGCTGCGACTGCTGCAGCCGCCGACTACTCCAGCCACGCAGGTCATCACTCTCCGATAGCCGAACTTCCCGGGGAATCTGTACCAGACCCGACAGCCGAAAATCGGACCATTGAGTACAGCCCGCGCCGCCCAGTTCCAGAAAGACAAAAGGAACCACCGCGGCCCCACTGTCACGACGCCAGCGCTGGATCACCGCCCCATCCACCAGTAACTGCACCCAGTCTCCCTGAGCAGTCACACCCAGTCGAACCGGAACGCTCGACAACAAAGGCTGCCCCTGACGCAACGCGGGACTATGGTTCCCCCACGGCTCCACTCGCAGCAGGTCCGCACGCGACATCCCAGCTACGGTGACCCCGTCAAACCCAAGCCCCCCCATTGGTCCGCTGACGGCCACAGCAGAACAGGACAATTCGAAATCACCGGCCAGGGGCCATGGAAAACAAAAAGTCCCGCGCCCTCCTCCGACTCTGGTAACCAATCCCCCGG
>JALQWE010000499.1 GCA_023258825.1 Planctomycetaceae bacterium
CGATAAGATGGGCCCTCAGGGGAGTTTCCGACTTGATGTAGAAAAGCCGCCGGATTGCCAACTTCGCTGGTGAAAATCCGTGACGTACGTTTCGGCGGAGCGAAACGCGACAATCTTCTGATTGAACCAGGTCTTGCCATCGCCGGTGGGGGCTCAATCAGCGTCGGGCGGAAACCGATGAATCGTGTCCATTCGTGAGGGCCTTCTGTGCCGAGACGCTGGAATGCTGATGTTCTGCTGTTATCCTTCGTGGCGTAGTGTGACTGCTTGTGAGTGATGACTGACCCTCGAACCGCTTTCCGGTTGCCGCAGCGAGACACGATTGGGTGTGTGCGCGCAGGCTGGGGCATCGTGCGATCGGTGGGGGCTACGCCTGAGTGAAGTCGTCGAACTCCATAATACGGCAGAGCGAAGATTCCATTGGGCGATTCAACAGAACTGCGAAAACATTGTTCAGCGTGGAAAGTGGCAGACGTGCAATTCTCGGACGATGACCTGTTGTTGCACAACCCGCTCAATCCTCATGAGCACTGGATGAAGAAGGCCCTTGATCAGGCTCTGGTGGCTTTTGATCAGGGCGAGGTGCCGGTAGGTGCGGTGATTGTGCATCGGGATCGGGTGATTGCGGAGGCCTGCAATCAGCGTGAGATGCTGCAGGATCCGACGGCGCATGCTGAGATGATCGCGATCACTCAGGCGGCTGAAGTTCTGGGCTCGTGGCGGCTGCTGGATTGCACGCTGTATGTGACACTTGAGCCCTGTCCGATGTGTGCCGGAGCGATTGTTCAGGCACGCATTCCGAACGTTGTTTATGGGACGCCAGATCCCAAAGGGGGCGCCTGTCACACGCTTTACAGTCTGACGTCTGATGTGCGTCTGAATCACCAGTGTGCGGTGCTGGGTGGAGTGATGCAGGAAGACTGCCGGGCAATTCTTCAGGAATTTTTTCGGCAACAGCGTGCTCTGGGAAAGAAGTAGTGCAGAGATCTGCCGTTTCAGAGCGGTTGGTGGAACGCCCCGAGCTGTGTCGATCGGCAGAAACTGCCGGTTGGTGGGCGGATCGGCATAAGTTGCCGGGTAGTTGGCCCTGCGAGGGCCTCTGAGAGCCTGTTGGAACCGCGCCCCGGAAGAAATGCAACCAAAACTTTAACCGGTATTGACCCAATTTCCGGCATGGGATAAATCACCTCTCGTTCGCGGTCGATGTCTCGGCAGAAATGGCCAGACGGACGCGAATCCTGTCTCCTTTCTGCTGTTTCATCCGGCCCCGGATGATTCCTCAGTCCGGTTCTCATTCCCTCCTGACTCACGGGTTTCAATCATCATCTCATTCGTCCATGGTGGGACGTCTGGATTCTGAAACCGCTCTCATCTCTCTCTTCGCAGCGGGTTCTTCGGCTGGCTGCGACGGTGACCCTCTCTTCAGGGAAGAAGCACATGCTGTCCAGAAGAATGTCTGTTGGTGCTGCTCTGGGGCTTTTGATCTGTTCGCTTCCATGCGGCACGGCAAGAGCTCAGTTCTTTGGGTCCTCCTGCGGCTGCGGTCCTGTGTCCGGTGCCTCGGTGGCTGCCTGGACGCCGATGCAGCCGGCGTATTCTGCCTGCTATCAGACGGTTCCTGTGACCAGCTATGTCCAGGAGAAGCAGACGGTGGAAGTGCCCACCTATGAAACGGACTGGGAGACTCGAAAGGTCACTGTGTATCGCCCCGTGACTCAGACGAAGGAAATCGAGGTTCCGACCGTCAGCTATCAGAATGTGACGGAGTATCAGACGGTGAATCGCGACATGGGTCGCTGGATCACTCGTTATCATCCTGTGACAAAATATGCCCCGTGTCAGGTTGATCCTCGACCGGGTGTTATTGGCTGGTTCAATCGCACCGGGTATTCGATGCGAACAGCCTTTATGCCGAACTACACAACATCACGTGAATATGTACCGAACCTTGTGACCTGCAATGTTCCTGTGACTCGGCAGGTTGCGGTTCGCGGGACTCAGCGTGTCAGCGTGCAGGAAACTCGCATGGTGGCCGAGGCTCGTGAAGAAAAGGTGCAGGTGCAGCGGCTGGTCATGAAAAAGGAACAGCGAGTCGTGATGCGTCCGGAAACATCATGGCGAACGGTTCCGATTGGCACGGCCACGGCATTTAGTCCGTGGATTGGTGGCACTCAGACCGTCTACGGTGTGCCTTCTTCCCGTACAGCTGCGGCGCCCGCCCCGGATCCGATTGGTGGCGGCTCGGCCGAGAGATCTGCGGATGGCAGCGACGGAGAGCGTCGGTTCGAGCGAAGTTCAAATGATGGTGAGAATGTTCGCGGCTCGGGCTATGAGCGTGAGGTTCGTGAACCGAACGACAGCGAACCGGATTTCCCATTGCCACAGACGAAACGAACCACGGAGCCATCCGGGAGCCGTTCGGCTCGGTCACGAGTTGTTGTGGAGACAGCCTCCGTGCGGACATCGGGCGGTTCAGGCTGGCATGCCAGTCGCCGGCCCCGCAGTTCGGAAGTTGCGGGTGTGTCTTCTGAAAGTCCTGCTCTTTCCGCTGCCGACAGCGTCGGAGACAACTGACTTCGGTGATCGGTGTTTAAGTTCTGTTGATCCAGAGAAGTCGGCATCGCGTCCGGCTTCTGTCGAAGCCCTTCCTCCCTTCCCCCCTCTCCTCTCCCCTCGGTTCTGTTCATTGGTTGGTGCGTCCCCTCGCGGCACCGGTATCATGCCGGTGCCCATTTTCATGCGCGGACGACAACAAGAACCGGGTTGAGCTGCTTTCAACCACCTCTCGGGTTGGGCTGGTGGCTTTGTGGACCGCATGCCGCGTCGTGTCCGGGCAAAAATCGAAGTCTGGGGAATGCGAAAGCCCGGCTAACTCGGGAATCAGGCCAGGGATGCTCGAAGCGCTGTACGGCATCAGCTATGATCCCTGGAGCTGCGATGTCGGAGGTTCGTCTGCGCGGTGCATGGCGGTTGCTGTCAGGTGTGGGCAGTCACCGGGTTACGCCGCGAGGTTGCAGCAGCCCAGCCGACACGTATTTTTCGGACGTGGCAATGTGGTCCAGTTGGTTCCTGAGGCCATTCGGGGACAGGTCAATCATAGAAAGCAACTCAGATGGCGTTGGCGCAGATCATTCCCGGGAAGACTCGAATTGGCTGGATTGGAACTGGTGTGATGGGGGCCAGCATGTGTGGTCACCTGATGGCGGCCGGGTACTCAGCCACGGTGTATTCCAGAACGCGGCAGAAGGCTGAATCGCTGCTGGCCCGTGGTGCGCAGTGGGCGGCGACACCGCGAGCGGTTGCGGAACAGTCGGATGTGGTGTTTTCGATCGTGGGATTTCCCACTGATGTGCGGGAGGTTCTGCTGGGCGACAGTGGGGCTTTGCGGGGAGCCGCACAGGGGGCGGTGCTGGTCGACATGACGACCAGTCAGCCTTCGCTGGCGGTGGAGATTTATCAGGCGGCGATGGCCCGCGGTGTGCACAGCGTGGATGCACCGGTATCCGGTGGC
>JALQWE010000500.1 GCA_023258825.1 Planctomycetaceae bacterium
ATCAGTTTCGGACGTTGCGGAACTTTGATGCGGCGGGACTGTCGGCGGGATTGACGGTGTTCTATGCCGCGGGGCGTCAGGACAGTGCGGACTGGGTGGCGTCCCTGCGGCAGCTTCTGTTCGGTCACTCTGACTCAGGTGCTGCTGACTTTCGTGGCAGCGCCATCACGGGTTCGAGCGATCGCCAGACGGAGTTTGTCGACGGCGAGGCGTGCGTCGGGCACAGCGCGGGTGTGCTGTCACTTCGCCGCGTGCAGGCCGAGGGTCAGGATCGGCTGCAGGTGACAGATGCTCAGGGCCACAGTGTCTCGCTGCCCGGTGGTTCGCCGCTGGCACGCTGGGTGACACGAGATGTGTTCCGGGACGTCTGCACTCCCGGGCCACAGGAGGCCGAACAGTTCGAAACGCTGTTGGCGGCATGTCGGGAAGCCGGAGGTTGGCACTCCGCAGAAGCAGAACTGCGCCAGGCGATGGCTGCTGTCGAACAGGTGCGACGAGACCGGGATGGAAATGGGTTGTCAGGAGGACTGATTCATCGGATCTCGCAGCTGCGTTGTCAGCAGGGGGAACTGCAGAGTCGGATTGCTGTCTTGCGGAAGCCGGTTCCGGATTTCGCGGAACGGATTGAACAGCTGCAGACTGAGCAGACCAGTGTGCAGGAAAAGATCCGGTGTCTGGAAGGTCGCATCACGCAGTTGGCTGCGGATCTGTTGGCTGCCGAATCAGCACCGGTCGATGAAAACGCAGCAGAGTCGCTTTCGGCTGTTCATGCTGGCCGCAGTGTGCAGGCGTTGACTGATTCGCTGGAGCAGTGGCGGGCCATTCGTTCGCTGATCCGTCGGGAATGTGTGGCTGGCCTGGAAGACGGCAGTCTGCGTTCTCAGGTGGATGAAACCGTTGTTGGACTGCGGCGCACGATGGGACAGCTGGAACAACAGCTGCAACAGGTGTCCGAACCGGTTGTGGAAACGACTGATGAGTCGGAGTTGTCGGAGAACAGCGTCAGCCCTGTGCGGCTGATGAAGGACGAGTTGGTTGCGCTTCAGCAGCGTCTGGAAGATTACGAGACGCAGCTCAAACGACGTCAGTCGTCGCGCACCGCGATGCTGATGAAACGCAGCCTGCAGGATGTCAGTGAGCTGGTGAGTTTGCTGGAGTCAGAATTGAGCACGGCCGCGCCTGGAGAAACTGGCGGGCATCCCGGACACACCGGGACCGCAGGTCCGGCGGATGGGGTTTTCGCGGAACGAAAGGCGGCGCTGCAGACTGAATACAGCGTGTGCCAGCAGGAGCTGCAGCAGAATCTGCAGCGACTTGCGGAAATCGAGTCGACGATCGCACGTCTGCAGGCGGAGAACTCGGTGACGCTGACACTGGAACAACTGGATCAGCTGCGTGCGACTTTTGCGGAACTGGAGACACAGGTGACGCTGCTGGAAGAGCAGCGTCGGCAGCTGGACGCGGCGGAGGACACTCTGCTGGAACTGATTGTACGACTGCAGACTCGGTCGGCTTCGGGACTGTTTGATGCAGCGTCTGAGTTCCTGAGTCGGATGACGGCGGGTGAATTCTCCGCGCTGGCTCAGGATGCGGCGGGGGGATTGTGTGTTCGTCTGCAGTTTCATACTGAGCTGATTCCCGTCCACGCGCTGGATCAGTCGCTGCGGTGGCTGTGCGGGTTGGCCCTGCGACTCGCGTTGTTGGCTGAGCAGGCGGAGCATACAGACGCCGCACCGTTGATTCTGAATCATTGTGTGCCGCAGGTCGATGAGTCTCGATTGATGGCGATTCTGAAAGTACTGGTGGAGGTCGCCGGGCGTGGTCAGCAAATTGTGCTGCTGACGGATGCGCCTGGGATCGAGCGTCAGGCCTGTCTGAAGTCAGCGGACCTGCGTACCTTTTCGCCAACCATGACGCCCGTGGCGACGGTTGCCGCGGCGTCAGAACCAGCGGTCGTTGCTGAAGTCGAAGAATCCGAAACGCCGGCACTGCAGATTCATGCGTGGGTTGAGCCGGAAGTTGTGGACCATGATGGGCAGGCAGGACAGGAAACCGGCCCGACACCGCCCACACCGCCAGTGCTCGCGGACAAAACCACCAACTGGTTGTTCTACCTCGAAGCGGACTACGGCGTAGAGGAACTGGCGGGCATCAGTCTGGGCGAACTTGAAGCGCTGCGGACATCGGGCATTCTGACTGTGGAAGATCTGCTGACGCACACAGTACCGCAGCTGGAAGAAGCCACTCGTCAACGTGGATTTCTGGTCTCGGTAGAACGGTTGCAGAGCCTGCGTGGGCAGGCGGAATTGGCGTCGCGGGTTCCAATGTTGCGTCGTGGCGATGCGGCGTTGCTGTTCGCCGCCGGAATTCTGAGTGCAGACGATCTGCGTCGACTGCGTCCTGAAACGGTGTACGAACGCGTGACTGAGTTTCAGCGATCCGAGGCTGGTCTGCGTTACCGACGTTCCGGACGTTTGATTGATCGTCAGCAGGCGTTGAACTGGGCGCGATTCGGGCAGTTCTCGCGGAGTGTTGCGGAAGTGCGGGAGAGTCGTTCGCGATTTGGCGTGCGAACAGTGCCGGTCACGACCGCGAAGCTGCATGTGGCCTCAGAATCCGGTGGATCTGCAGTGCGAGCGGCAACGGCGCCGGCCCCGGCGGAAACAACCTCGGGGTCGGCTGTGACGAAGAAGCGTCGCCGTCGCACACCGGAAGATAGTGCCGTGCAGGAGCGACGGGCGCGGCGTTCGGCGCGCCGAGAGCAGCTGAGCAATCAACTGCGAGTGGATGCGGAAGTGACTGACGTCCGTGAGGCAGCAGCTGTGGAACGAGTTGGTGGGATGCGGTTTTTCCTCGGCCGCACTAGTGATGTGAAATCCGCGCCGTCGATTGGTCCGCGGACGGCGGAATTGTTTCATGCTGCCGGTGTGCGGACGATTGAAGAGTTTCTGAGTGTTCCGGCGGAACGTCTGGCGGAGAAACTGGGATCAAAACGCATTTCCGCAGCACTGGTGCGGCAATGGCAGACACAGGCACAGCTGATGTGTCAGATCCCGGAACTGCGCAGCAATGACTCACAGATTCTTGTGGCCTGCGGCGTTTCTACACCCGAATCGCTGGCTGGTCGCACTCCGGAAGAGTTGTTGGCGAAGGTGCTGCCATTCGTTGATTCCGGGGAAGGCCGGCGCATTCTGCGGAATGGTCGCAAGCCCGATCTGGCGGCGGTTACCGAGTGGATTCAGTGGGCCGCCAACGCTCGTCCCTTCCGCGCCGCCTGACGTGTCGTTGAAGGGAGCACATCGGGTGGGCTCGGCTGGGTTGGTGAAAGGTTGTAAATCGTGGAATAGTCGCGTTTCGCTCCGCCGAAACGATCACCCTGGATTTTGCCTCGCCAATTCAGCCAACAATCGCCTCCTCGAAATCAAGTAAAAACCAACCTCGTTTTTCGTATTGCCATCGTTTCGCCATCCCGGAGCGCGGCTCCTGCCAGGCCGCAAATCTGGTG
>JALQWE010000049.1 GCA_023258825.1 Planctomycetaceae bacterium
TAGCACGGGTGGGGCGTGGTCTGGTTGGGTTGTGACATGGCAGAGGCGGTCAGGATGGGATCTCTGGTCGTCAAAATCGCTACATTCGACTGGATTTGCCGTGCCTGTCTGAGAATAGGCTGATTGAGTGTCCGAAGAAATGGCAGGTGTGAGCCATAAATTGCCTGGCGGACTGCGCGATTTCGTCAGTGTGGCTTGTCCGTATGAGGTTGGTGCACACGTGCCTGCTGCGGCGGACTATGGTCAACGGATGTTCATTTGAGCAGGGTTCACGGGTGGGAAAAGGCGGTGTTTGGGATGTCGGTGGCTGCAGAAACAGATCGTATTTCCAGCGACAGCTCGGGGCGAATTCGCCTGTTGGGTTCCGGTCGATGGCCACTTTTTTTGCTGCTGTTTGCGCATGCACCGCTGTCGGGGGTATTTTTCTGGAGTCGAGTGGAGCAGGGTTCATGGCAGGCGGGGCCGTTGGCTCTGCTGGCAGTTGTCGTCTTTTACTGGCTGCGTTGCAGTACTCGTGTGCGATGGACACGGCTGTGCTCGCTGTTTCTGATGCTGGATGTGCTGTGTCTGTTGATTGGCAGCGTGGCGGATTCGCCGTGGCTGGTCTCGACGGGTTTGGTGTTTCTGACGGCGGCGTGGGGATTATCAAGCATTGATATCACCGGGGACCGCAGTTTGTTTTTGCTGAGTCTGCTTCCGCTGTCCGTCACGGGCTTTCCGGATGTTGTGAATGCGGAGTTGGGGACACGGATAATGTCGGGAATCACCAGCCTGACCAGCATTCTTTCGACACGGCGTGAAATCATCCATTACCGCGAGGGTGTTGTTCTTGGCGGGGTGAAGGGGGCTGTGGATCTGAGCGAACTGTGTGGCAGTGGGTTGGCATGGTATCCGCTGCTTTTGCTTACGCTGATCTGGCTCATTTCGCAGCGTCGGTCGCTGGTTCAGTCGATTTGTCTGTTGGTGTGTGTGGTACCGATACTGGTGGCATCGTTGGTGGTGACGGGAAGTCTGGTGCTGGGTCTGGTGCTGTCTGGCAGTCAGTTTTTCGTATCATCGGTGTGGGTCGCTGGTCTACTGCTGGTTGTGGGCTGTGTGTTGATGTTCTGTGCGGATGCCTTGCTGTTGTTTGTGACGGCGCCGGTGGCAGGTCCCGAAGATACGGGCGACGAGAATGTGATGCGAAATCCAATGTCGACATGGTGGAACGTCGTTGTTTCGGCGGTTCCGGTGATGCCACTTGCTTTCGAGCCGGCCGCGATTGTCAGGATTCCCGGGCCACTGCGAAACATTTGTCTGTTCCTGATTCCGATTGTGCTGGTAATGCAGTGCTGGAGTTTTCTGAGCAGTCGTTCGTGAAGTGAGTGATGTGTTCTCAGGGGGAGAAGTTCTGAGCTGACTGGTGGATTCGGATTGAGACCGAGCGTGAGCGACTAACCTGGAATTGATAACAGAATAATGGTAACGAACGGGAAGACACGTGCTGATGTAGTGGATGACGAGAACCTCGCTGAGGCAGAGGGTTTCGCCGAGCGCGCACAGTCGGAGGTGTTTCAGGAAATCCCGGCATACAGATTTCTTGAGTGGATCTCGCCATCGAGTTGGCTACCGATGGTGTTGGCGTGGGCGGAGGACTGGTTGGTTTCTCGTCCTCTTCTGTTCCTGCTGGTGGGAACTCCTTATCTGATACTCCTGGTGATTCTGACGACGTGGGTCCTGAACCTGGGGGCGGCGCGGAATGAGGCGGTGAGTTATTACGAGAAGGTTCTGAAACTGGCCGAGGAGCAATCTGATGCGGCGATGCAGGAAGTGAGTCTGAAGGCGATTACCGGGCTGCGAGCTGGTGACGTCCTGCGGCGGCTAAGGCTGGTCGACCTGTACTGGAAGACGAATCGCCGACAGCAGGCATGGGATCTGGCGTTGGACCTGGCTGCTCGTGGCGAATATGGGGTGCCGGAGGCCCATTTGTGGATTGTCAAAAATGCTTTGTCGGTGGAACCGTTTCAGGAGTTACCGGACGGGCAGATCGAAGAGCATCTGCGGGCGGCATTGGCTGGTAATCCGCGTCTTGCGGATGCAAATCTGTTGCTGGGGATACGATATTCAGAGCGTCGGGAATGGCAACTGGCTGAAAAACATTTGCAGACGGCGGCAGAACTGAATCAGGATTATCTGATTACACTGGTTCGTTTTCGGGAAGCGAGAGGCCGTACGGAAGACAATGCGGAGACGCTGCAGCAGGCGCTGCGTGCCGCGATGGACAAACAGGAGAGAAATCCGAACGACCCGGTAGCGCGGCTGGAGCTTGGGCAGGTGCTGCTGATGAGTGGGAAAGTGCGGGAGGCCGTTCAGTTGATTGAGGCCGGAAGAAAGCAGCAGGACCATCCGGAATATCGCCGTGCTCTGGCCGTATTGAAGCTCCGTGAGGCTGAATTTCTGTTGCAGCAGACGACCTTGAATCGTGATCAGTGTGTGCCACTGATTGTTGAAGCGATCCAGCTGGAACCGTTGAATCCGCAGGCCATTCTGTTGGCTGATACGCTGGAGCAACTGGGTGTGCAGCTTCCGCCTGAAGTTGTTGCGGAATCGTTGAAGACGTGGACAGACGTGTTCAGTAAGGATGCCAACAACAGCACGGTTCGGATTACTCTGAGCGCGTTGCTGAGGTTGACCGGTGACGCCTCGAAAGCTGCTGATTTGTTGGTTCCGCTGATTGACACTCAACCGGGTGTTCGAGGGCGGCTGGTGAAATTGCTGGTCAGTTCTGAGCGGTTGAATGAGGCGCGGACATTGACGGAGAGTGCGGTGTCGCAGGCCGCAGCCAGCGATACTTCGTTGCAACCTCGGCAGATTGCCGCAGAGTGTCTGATCAATGTCGGTGAGTTTCAGCGGGCTCGCGATCTTCTTGAGGCAGGGACTGCAGGTGTGCCGAAAGACCCCGTGGGGGCGAAGTTGTACGGCGTCAGTTGTCTGTGGGAATTTGATGCATTGACAATGCGTCCTCCACGGCAATTCCTGGGGCCTGATCGCTGGTTGCCGGTGATTGATTCGGCAACGGATACGAAGAAGTTGCTGCAACTGCTGGTGCAGGCAGCGGGAATTGCAGCCGTACGTGCGGATGCTACGGATCGTCTGGTGCGGTTGATTCTGAGTAATGCGGACGTGTCTGCTGAAGCGGAAACGCGGTTGATGGAACTGCAGGCTGGTGGGCTGTCAGTTGCAGAAGTATTGAACCAGATGGGAAGTCATGCCCTGTTGCACGAGCAGTATCGCAAGGGATTTCAGTGGCTGGATCGGGCCAATACTCTGAAGAACGGTCAGGATCCGGTGATTCTGAACAACCTTTCATTGGCGGTGCTTCGCGGACAACTGGAAAGTCCCGACAAAGCACTGTCGCTGATCAATGAGGCCCTGACCCTGCTGCCAGGAAATCCAGAGCTGTTATCAACGCGTGGAGAAATCCTGATTGCAATGAATGACTGGAATGCGGCTTTGCAGGATCTGGAGCAGTCATTGCGGATGCGTCCGGGACGTCCCAAAGTGCATCGGTTACTGGAGCAGGTCTGGAAGGGTCTGAACAATCCGGGGCGAGCGGCAGAGCAGCAGCGACTTGCGGAATCGCTGGAAAACAATCCCGCCTGATCTTCCCCCTCCGTTTTGCGCAAGGGGGAATTTCCGGACGCAGCGATATTCTGCAACAGTGTCGAGACATGCCCGGCCGGGCTCAGCCGATCACGGGGTTATCCGAGGCTCGCAGTTGTTTTTCCAGCTCATCCATTGCGGACGGGCTGGTGTGATCCAGTCGAATCGCATGATCGCACCGAAGCAGGTGGTTGTACTTCACCGCAGCGCCGGTGTTAAACAGCACAACAGTCTCGTCGGAACGAATCCAGCCGGTGTTTAACAGCTGCACAGCAGCGCGCCAGACGGCTCCGCCTTCCGGTGCACCATGGATGCCCTGGAAGCGTGCCAGTTCTTCAACTCCCTGCATTAATTCGCTGTCAGAGAGTGTGATCGCGGTGCCATGACTTCGTCGCAGAATGTCCAGCATCAGGAAGTCACCGACGGCAGCCGGCACTCGCAGTCCGGAGGCGATTGTGCGTGCGTTGGGAAACATGGGCGCAGAGACGGCGCCGTCGTGGAACGCTTTTACAATCGGAGCGCAGCCTTCTGCCTGGACAACCACCATGCGTGGCCGAGCAGGTCCGATCCAGCCCAGTTGTTCCATTTCATCGAACGCCTTCCACATACCGATCAGCCCGGTCCCACCTCCGGTCGGGTAGAGGATTACGTCGGGCAGTTGCAGGGTTTCTGTGCGGCGGGCATCGGCAAGGTCGAACGCCAGCTCGTAGCCCATGGTCTTCTTGCCTTCGAGGCGGAAGGGTTCCTTGAGTGTAGAGAGGTCGAACCAGCCGAATCGATCGCAGGCGGCCCGACAGAGTCGCCCGCAGTCGCTGATCAGTCCGTTGACGAGAACCACGTGGGCACCGCCGCAGGCTGACTCAAGGATATTGGCAGGTGGGGTGTCCTCCGGGACGAAGATCACGCACTGCATACCCGCGCGAGCGGCATAAGCTGTGGCAGCTCCGGCCGCGTTTCCGGCGGACGGGAGAGCGACGGTTTTCACACCGAGAGCCAGGGCGCGAGTGATTGCGGCTGACATACCCCGGGCTTTGAAGCTCTGAGTGGGGTTGAAACCTTCATCTTTTACCCAGAGGTCGCTAAACCGCGCAAACTCCCCGCGTTGTGTACATTTCAGGAAAGGGGTCAGTCCCTCACCGAGGCTGACGGCTTCCGCCGGATCATTGACCGGGAGAATTTCGTGAAATCGCCACATGGACCGTTCAGAACGGCGACGAATGGTGTCGGGCGAGAGTCCGCGGAGTGACTGCAGGTCGTAGCGGGCCAGCAGTGGCTTTCCAGCTCGACTTAACCCCTGCAGGCAGTGAAGGTCGTGGACGTCGCCGGTGAGTGAGCATACAAGGGACGTGTGCATCGGGCGCGTCTTCCTTCGGTCTTGAGACAAACTGTGGTTTTTCGGTAGAAAACGGAAACTCAGGCCACAAAACTGGCCGTGGGCATACGTGATTCACCGCGCATGCCTCGGAATTCTGTTTCTGTGGAGCGATGTGGTGTGCTGACCGATTGCTGCGGCAAGGCCAGTTCCACATGGGAATCCTGTCAGACACGGCGGGGAAAGTCCAACCTGAGTCGCTCCGGCTGTCAGGCAGTAGTGGTTTTCGGATCAGCACTGCAGTCCGCGGGAGATGCTGGTGAATGGTGCCCTGTGGTTTGGCAGGGCGCCTGCGTTCCCTTTACGACGGCAAGGATGCCTTCAGAGTGACTCCAACAATCAAGTCTTACGTGTCTCGATCGAACGTGCAATTCCCGCTGGCCTGTGTGGCGGGGGCAACTGCTGTTCTTCAGTGTAGTGCCGTCTGGTTGACGATCCATGGGACCAGCACTCTGTCTGTTTCCGGGTTGGTGGCAGGCGTCTTCGCGGGATTGCTGCTGGCGGTCTACATCTGTTGGTTATCCGGATCGGCAGCCGTGCGGCCACTAACCCAGCGTTGGGGATTGCCGATGTTGTCCGGCCTGACAATCGTCGGGGCCTGGTTTGTACCCGAGTTACTGCAATTGACGCTGGACGCAGGTATCGCCACGTTCTCGGCGGAAAGTCTGACGGGGCAGATGTTGAGTCTGGTGTTTCCGCTGAGTGTGCTGGCCTCGCTGACCTGTCTGGCGCTGTTGCCTGTGATGGGTACTGCGAGGGACCATCAGCGTGACTGGCTGGATTCCCTGCTGTTGATGTTCCTGGCCAGTCCTTTGCTGTGTCTTCAGGTGTTCCAGAATCTGCCGATGGCGTTTGTGGTCACGCTGACGACGGCGATCTCAACTGTAATCCGTTTGATGGCCGCTCCGTCATCGCGTCTGTCTACGAAGACCGAGGCTCTGTCTGCCGGCTTGCAGAGCCGGCTGATTAACTGGACGAGCGTGATTCAGTTGTCTGCATGCGGGATGGTGTCTGTGGTGGCAGCGAGGGCGTTTTCGCTGCTGATGCCACCGGGATTGCCACAGTGGCTGCTGGCCGTTGGATTGTCAGCGGCTGGACTGTGGCTGGTGCGACGAATTTCGTTGTGGTCAGCCCAGCTCGCGGTGGTGGTTTGTGGCGTGGGGCTGTTGATGCTCGCGGGGCTGCCCCTGATGTTTTCAACATTAACGTCGTTGAATCTGCAGTTGAGTGGTTGGGTGACAACTGTTCCGGTGTTGATGGGATTGCGATGTGTCCAGAACGCCGTCTGGATGATTGCGGCTTTTGCTCCATGGCTGGCGACTTCGGGACGTATGGGGCGGCATCAGTCAGGAGTCTGGCATTTATCAGGGCTGTTTGCGGGAATTCTGGCCGGACTGTTGCTCACTGGTGTGACCAGTTGGAGTCATGCGCTCGCGGTGGGGCTTGTTCTGCAGTGCCTGGCTCTGAGTCCGTTGTTACTTCAGGGAGACTGGCATCAGACACGTCCTGGGCAGGTGCGAGTGGGGCTGGTGGGGGCGAGTTTTGCGGCTTTGCTGATGCTGGTGTCAGTGTTTCAGCCTGACTCTGCGGGGACATCCCGTCTGTTGTTCTCCGAGAGGACGCAGATGGCGCAGCAGCGTGGGCTGGAAAGCGAGCTGATTGCACAATCGGATGCCAGTCGACTTCTGGAGACGGTTGCTACGTCAGAAGGTGAGTTGACGATCTGGCGGCGTCTGGGGCAGGTTGCCGAGTTTCGGCTTCAGGGAGTTGCGCAGGGTCAGGTGAGTGCGAGAACGGACGTTACACCGCAGCCGGCGGAAGACATTCTTCCGGCGATTCTTGGACTGGCGAATCATCCGCAGCCGGGACGAGTGTTGGTGCTGGGCGACGAGACTGGTGCGATTCTGCGCACGGTCACACATTTTCCGGTGCAGGAAATTGTCGGTATTCGCAGCACTGCTGAAGGCACGGCACGGGCGGCATTTTACAACTGGCAGTATGATGCGTTCCCTGCCAATGAGGATAATCGGGTAACACTTCGACATGGCCCGGCAGAGTTGCTGGTGCGTGACCGCGGGCTGGCGTTATTTGACGTTGTGGTCTCGGCCCCGGCTCCGGCCTCGTCGACGGCCTCGGCCGGCGTATGGACAGCGGAATTCTATCGCGCCGTCAGGTCCCGAATGGCCTCGCAGGCCGTGTTTTGTCAGCGTTATCGCCGCAGCGATCTGGGGCCTCAGCCCCTGGAAGAGACACTAGCGACACTGGCGTCAGTGTTCCGACATGCCGGTGCGATCCAGACGGTTCCCGGGGAAGTGGTGCTGCTGGCAAGTGATGCGGATTCCGGCTTGATTCTTCCGGAGTTGCTGAGCCATCTGCAGCGTGAGCATGTCCTGCGTGAACTGGCTGGAGCCGGTTGGGACTGGTCGCAGATTTCTGTACTGCCGCTGGTCAGTACTGGCGATCGTCTGGGAATGTTCAGCACGCGGCCGATGCCGCAGGCGACAACAGCGGCCCGAGGGCAGATCCTGTTTCAGCAGCCATGGGAAGCGGCGCGAGGCGGCAATAAGTCTGCGGAACTGGCGGAGGTGTTTGGGCCGCATCAGATGCAGATTGCGTCGGCAATTCCTGTTGGTGAGGCCCATGAAGAGGCGAAGCGGCGGTTGTCCGGACTGGCTCAGCAGCTGGAGATTCTGGCGGGGATGCCGGATCAGCCATGGACCTATCGGAAGTCGTTACGTATGGAAATGCAGCGGAGCCCTCGCCCGCCAATGGAAGTGATCGAGAACGGAAAGATCGTCCGGGAAGCACATCCGCTCGACAAGGCTCGGCAGGACTATTTTCTGAGTCTGGGCAGTGCGTTGATGGCGGCTTCTCAGAATGCGTCAGATGCCTTAAGCCGCGTGCAGCAGTTGTCTCGTTTTGCTTCGACCGGTGAGCCGCTGATGGGACATTTTGCGCATTATGAAATTGTGCGACTGCACGAGATGCTGAATCATCCCGCGCCGGCAGAGGAATTGGTGCACCGACTGCACACGGTGTTTTTCACGACACCTACCGATGCGTCTGTACGCCCCGTGATTGCCGCCATCGAGCAATTGGTCGAGTCTCCGGAGCTGATCTCCGATGAGGCAGAGCGTTTTGATCAGTTGAATTCGCTGGTGCAGAAGCTGATTGAACGCTGGGAGGCACGCACGGCATGGGAGCCACGGTCCGCGGTGCGAGTGCAGCAGGATGTGGATCAGTCGGTGCGGGTGACTAATCTGGCGCTTGAGCAGATGGAGTCGCTGTGCAGGTCTGCAGCTCTCAGCGAGGCAGAGTTTCGCAAACGCCGGCGATTTGTGAATGCTGCTCTGATCAATCCGCTGAGACAGTATCGTGATCAGGTCCTGGCACACCGGATGAAGACAACGCAGCCAGCACCCGATGACGGAGAAGTTCCGAACGATCTGCCACTGCTGGTGACGCCATCTTCGCCGGTGACGACGAACTAAACGTCATCCCGCTTTCACGAACAAAACCGGGACGACCGCGGGCTGCTGAGATCTCGCAATTCTTGAGCGTCAGGATTGTGTTGTCGGTGCGGTTGGTTCCGGAGTTGGTGTCGCCGGAGTCGTCGGTGGACCGTCCGCGCCCGATTCCGGCGTTGTCCCCGGGCTGGGTTCTGTCGGGGGCGTTGCCGGTGCGGGTTCTGGAGCGACCTCCGGTGTGGCTGGTGCAACTGGTGGCGTGCCCGCTGGCGTTGTTGCCGCTGGTGTCGAGGTCGTTGCCGCCGCTGCATTTTCGCTGGACGCCGGGGCTGGGTTTGCATCGTAGGCGGCATTGCCGTTGGGATCGGCGGCAGGGGGGGCGGCTTGCGGTGCTGGCTCAATCAGCTTTCGGTCTCTCAGGCCTTCTCCCAGTTGCAGCTTCCAGACTCCTGCGGTGTCCTTCATTGTCACATACCGATTGGTAATGGACACGATTTCCGCGTTGACTTCGGAAATCCGAATGGTCTCCCCGGCTTTTGGGCGGGTCGTGATGCCAGTCCCCTTGTTTCGGAACCATGCGTACCAGACACCATCGCGGGAAACGGTACCGGACAGCAGCGTCATTGCTGCGTGATCATCCTGGACGTCCAGAGCAATCACAGAGGATGCAGACTTCGGGTCGGAGCCGCTGTCTTTGACGGTGACGGTGACGTCGTACTTGCCCGGAGTGAAGGAGCGGGCGGGCGTCCACTTCAGAAGCCCTGTTTTGGCGTCAATCTGCAGTCCTTCCGGGGTCCCGGAACCAAGGGCGTAGCTAAGAGTGCTTTCCGTGGCATCGTCCGTTGCCGTGGCCTGGACGGAGAATTCGCGTCCGATCACTACGAGGGCCGATTTGGGGAGGGTGAGCACTGGTGCGGCATTCGGCTGCTCAATTGTGATCGTGACTTTTTCGTCGTATTGCTTTTCAGGCGCATTAGCCTGAGTGAGAACGACGGTTGCCGTATATTTTCCAGCCGTGAGCGAGGCCTCGGGAGTCCATGTAAAGACGCCCGTCGCAGGATCAATCGCCATCCCCGGGGTTGCCTCATTCAGCGTGAATGAGGCGGGACCGAGTTCAGGATTGATGCCGTCGGCCCTTGCCGTCATTTTCACTTCTTCGCCGGGACGAATGGTACGATTTGACAGACCGGCAACCTTCGGGGTCCACGTTTTTGGCGGAGAAGGAATAACGAAGGGTGAGTCCTTTATGAGCGCGAGGAACTCATCAATAGTTGTCTCGCGACGGTCCCAGGTGACCGGGAACAATTCGATCACAGACTGATCCGGATGTGCTCCGGCTTTTGTGCCTGCCACGCCCCGCTCGATGGTCCATTGTTCCCCCTGAATGGCTGTGATACGGATCAATTCCCGCTCAAGCCGGACCATGAATGGTTCGAAGCCTTCGGCGGTCGGAAACAGTTCGCTGGGGACGGCCTGCATGACCGTTGCATTGTCTGTGAGTGCTCCGATGAGCTTTGTACGGGGCAGCAATTCGGCGCGGTTATCGGTGCCTGAAACACTCATGCCTTCAGCGGTCAGTGTGACGTTGAGCCGCGGGTTACCCTGGGCCCCCGGGCTGTCGATTTTCATGGAAGAAATGCGCTGCAGAATGCCAGCCTGATCAAACAGGTACAGGAAACGGACAAGGCCCTGCAAGTCGGTTTCGGCCTTACGTACTTCGACTGCGACCGTGCTGTATTCCTTCTGGGCGGAACGAGCAGCCGGTGTCACCTCAAAGGCGGGGCCGGAGAATCCACACTGACGAGCCAGCTCGAAGACCCATTCCCGATACAGTCGTTGTGCGTCGTCGATATCCGCAGGCAGGCTGAGATTCTTCCAGTCGTTCAGATTACTTCGGGCGACGCCGAGCTCGATCTGGCGATCGGCCAGGGTTTCGCCGGCGGTCTGAGCCGACTGAAGTTTCTTCTCAAGCGCGTTAATGGGGCCGAAAACCCAGCCGGACACTGTGGACCGCCCGGCATAGACCGCAACGACGGCGCCCAAACCGACGGCCAGCAGTTTTGTTCTTTTCTTGTCGTCCATTTGTCCACACTTTCCATTTTCAACGGCAGGCCTGTCCACAGCGGGAATCAGGGTTCAGATGGATGGGCCAATCAGAGGGCCACAGCGAGTTACACCAGAGGCTGCGAAGACTGCTCAGGTTGGTATTGTTCACTTCTGCAGTGGGCAACAGGTTTTCTGTTCGAACGGAGGACTCGGGTATTGACCTCATCCCTGGCGGCTGGGTCAGGAGGTTGTGTCCGTGGCCAACTTTGGGTCAGGGAGCACAATTTCCAGCTGAACTCGAACCTGATACTCCTGCGAGACGGCCGATGGACGCAGGTCCGTATCAAACGGTTTCACCCCATACCCGGCATCGCGCAGAGACCTGGTCAATTCGTTAATGTCCGACTCAGCTTTCGCCCACGCTTCGAAGCGGATCACACCCACGCCATTCTGTGGGATGGCCGCCATGGAAAAATTGTCCACAAACATGCGATTTGTTGGCGGCATGAGCTTACGGAGTCTGGCGAATTCATCCAGCCATTCGAGGTCGCGATCGACCCAGTTGCTGATTCGTCCGGAAAACTCCAGATCTCTGGCACCGGCTTCCAGTTCTTCCCGCATGTCGGCATTCTCAGACTCCACTGCCGCGAGCTTTTTCGACAGGGCCGCCATTCGATTGCTGCGATAGGTGTAGACACCAGCGAAGAGCAGAACAGTGGCCAGCAACCCTCCCAGGATTCGGATGCGTCTCAGATCCCGTTTCTCCGGGGATTTCCGGGGAGTGATGAAGTCAACAATCGGAATTCGGCTCTGCGGGCCGGAGATCATGGCTCCGGCGACAGTGACGGCATCCGCGGCCTGCTGCTCCGGAGGAAGTGTTCCGGAGATCAGCGTGGTTACGGGATCAATGCGTTCCAGCGCGGCACCGTCGAACCGCGTCGTCAGCTGATCGCTGACCTGTCGGGTAATCTCGGGAGCACCGATCAGCAGCACACGCCGAATTTTTTGATTGCCAAGTGTTTCTGCCGCTGCCATTCGGGCCCGCGACAATTCGGCTCGCAGCGTCCGCTCAATGGTATCCTCAGAGGCCCACGATGACCCACTGTGGGAAAACAGCACGGTGCGTCCCTGAAGAAACGTCAGCTCAAGAAAGTCCCGCCGCATGACCGCGACAATATCAACACCATCGGTCTCGGTATCGCTTCTCAGCAAACCGGCGTGTTCCAATGCCTGGGCAATGCAGTAAGCACTGACTCTGGCTTCGGTCAGTTCCAGCCCCGAATCATTCAGCGTGCGCCGGACAACGGCCAATTGTTCTACGGGTACCGTCACCAGCAGGACATCCCGAGTCGCTGCACCGGGCTGGATCGGCAGCGGCGTAAAATCCATACAGACACTGTCGACCGGGACGGTCAGTTTCATCGTGGCCTGCAAACGCAGCAGTTCCGGGATCTCAGTGTCGGGTACCTGAGGCAACTGGATTCGGTGAACGGTGACAAGCTGCCGGGGAAACACGACGGCTGCCTGCAGTTTGCGACGGTCGGATTTTCCGGGGAAGAGTTCCTGCAATCCCTGAACGACCGACAGCGTGTCGCCAGCATCGTCAGCGCGTTCGAGGACTTTCAGCAGACTCAGGTCGACGCCGGTGCTGCCGACGCGTCCCTGGGCGACCACCAGTCGATTGCGGTCCCATTCGATTGTAATCTCAGCCATTTCCAACTCCTGTTCTGATCCGCCAACCGCTGAATTTTCCCGTGCTGTATGCCGCTGTGCGGTTTTTAAAACCCCTGCGTACTGATGAAATGACGTTGCCGGATCAAGTCTGCAATGAGTACCGTTTCACCAAGTTCTGCTGAGGGACTGGCCCTTTTGTACTTTTCCTTCGCTATTCAACACCACATCTGAGTCTTCGATGCCGCCTGGCGCTGGAATCAAACGCCGGAAGCGGAGCTGCGGTCGTCAAAGTTCGGTTGTGCTGATTAATTGTTCTTTGACGTCAGCAATGTTTGTATTCCGAGGACTGCTTTTTCAATGCTCCGTTGCTCCGCTAATCGCTCTGCGCTCTACTGTTCGTTTGGCTGACCATCAAGGAGCGACGGTTCAAATCCTCGGCCCAGTAACGAAAGGTCTCGCTGAAACAGTACCCGAGGCGGTTTTTTTGTGGCGTCAATCAGGGCCTCAAGGCGGGTCGTGGGCCCTCCCCGATCAAAGTGCCCAAGTACCTGAAACGAAAACACGTCCCCAGTGGTGGTGAGCCATGGTCCGAGGCGTTTGAATGTCACCAGGTCAACGATCCCTTCGGTCAGCAGCCAGATCGGTGAACGGCGACTGGACATAATATCGGCGGCTTCAATTGTGTCATCTACCGGGGGACGTGCCTCCAGAATGGCATCCGCCATGGCCTCTGTCATATCCGGCATCGCGAGCAGCACTTCCCGGGGTGCCATGTTCACATTGATCCGGCCGTCGATGAAGTCATCATTCAGAAACGTCAGCATTTCCTCCAGCACCAGCATCTGCTCCATCAAGCCTGCCGGGTCGTTCGTTGTCCAGGGACTGGCCAGCGTCTGCTGGGCGCCGTTGATTTCCACCTGAACTTCTGCATCAATCAGATCGTAGAGGGATCGAAAGGATGCCTGAGGCGGATTGGACAGGTCCATACCGCCACGAGTGACTTTGCCCAATTCTCCGTTGGCGAGATTTTTCGCAATCCAGTCCACCATCTGCTGTTGTTCAATCGTCAGTTTCCCCTGAGCCTGCGAATCTGCCTTCTGGTCTCCGGTCAGACGATAAGCGGTAACGAAGGTGGCTGTTTCCGTATCAAACGACTCTTCAATCAGATCGAACATCTCAGCCACGATGCCATTGTTGATATTGATCTTCTCAACCCCGGTTGTCTGAGTATTTCTTTCGCGGCTGGAGACTGTGAGATAGTCACGCAGACCGAAATCCAGAACACCGTCCTGATCATCGTTCGGCAGGCGCTCTGCCCCGTCGTCTTCATTAGGATCCAGTCGACCGTTTCGATTTGCGTCTTCACCATAAAACAAGGACGGTGTGACTCCCTGAACCTGCAGCAGCTCATCAATGGACTGCATGGGAGCGTTGCGTGCGGAGTACGGCACCGCCAGTCCTTCGTACGTCGTGGACTCTGCGCCACCGGTTCGTGGTTCTTCGTCACTGTCAATCCAGTCGAGAATCGCGTTGCAGATGTCCTCGCTCATCCCCGGAATAAATGACACGGCGGTAAACGGGTCGGTGGTGTCGTCCGTGTCATTCTCGAATTCCAGCAGGCGGTTGATGTTGAATCGTGCCGTTTCGGTCATCAAGCCGCTGCGAGGCAGTGAGTCT
>JALQWE010000004.1 GCA_023258825.1 Planctomycetaceae bacterium
CGACCTGTGTCGATTACTCCGGCACGACAGGCACTCTGGCCCCCCCGAAAGCTCCTGCCGCTTCCTGTGGAATGGATCCGGATTCTGGGTCGATTCAGAGCCCGTTTGCTGCTATCGTCACCTTGCTGCCACTCGACGGCAGAACCTCTCACGCTATTTCGGGTCTCAAGATCATGGCAAAATGTCTGGTAACGGGCGGATCAGGCTTCATCGGCAGTCATCTCACCGAACTGCTGCTGCTCCAGGGACACTCCGTGGTCGTGCTTGACAACCTGTCCACGGGCCGTGCCGCGAATCTCGCTGCTGTCCGCGACAACCCACGACTGGACCTCCGAAATGCCTCCATCACCGACCCGCTGGCCCTCGCAGAAGTCGTGCATGGCGTGGATATGATTTTTCACCTCGCGGCCGCCGTCGGAGTGAAACTGGTGGCCGATGACCCGGTGCGCACAATCGAAACAAACATCTATCCCACAGAACAACTGCTGCGGCTGGCAGTCCAGGGACAGGTTCAGAAGTTTTTTCTCGCCTCAACCAGCGAAGTTTATGGCAAGAATCCCAGGGAACGCTGGACTGAGGAAGACGATCTGCACCTCGGCCCAACCACCCGCCCACGCTGGGCCTACGGCTGCTCCAAAGCCATCGATGAGTTCCTTGCACTGGGCTATCACCAGAAATACGGTCTTGGCGTGACCATCGGGCGTTTCTTCAATGTCGTTGGCCCCCGTCAGGTCGGCAACTATGGCATGGTTGTCCCCCGCTTCGTTGAAGCCGCTCTGCGAGGTGGTCCCGTTGTCGTCTATGACGATGGATCGCAGGTGCGTTGTTTCGCACATGTCGCCGAAATCGTGAAGTGTGTCCTCGACCTGACTCTCAGCGACAAATCCGCCGGACGCGTGTTCAACATTGGAAGCGACCAACCCGTCTCCATCCTGCAACTTGCAGAAACCGTCATCGCCAAAACGCAGTCCAGCGCGAAAATTGAATTCCTGCCCTACAACAAAGCCTACAGCGACGATTTTGAAGATGTGCAGCGACGCGTTCCCTGCGTCGATCTCCTCCAGCAAACCATTGGTCGCAAACCCTCGCTGACCCTGAGCCAGATTCTTGATGATGTCATCGCGTGGAAACGCTCACAGAACTCCTGACATCAAATCCTGTTCAGCTAGCCCGCACCGCCAGAGACACACTTCAGTGACGTCAGGCAGTCCCGGATTTCAGGCCGCCCTGACCGCATTCCCGGTGGACCGCTGCAGCGCCTGAATCAGCTGCTCCATCTGCATGGCCCGCGATCCCTTGAGACACACCGTGTCGCCCACCTGCAGCATGTCCGGAAGGATCGCTGCAAGTTCCTCCAGCCGCTCACACGCAAGCATTCGCTGACCCGAAAATCCGCTCCGCATCGCGGCTTCCACACAAATCTTCGCAAAGCGGCCCACAAAGCAGGCCAGATCAATCCGCGAATGTGCCAGCATCGCAGCGATGTCCCGATGATAATCCGCTTCGCGTTCCCCCAGCTCCAGCATCTCACCCAGAACGATCACACGCCGACCACCAGACCAGTCCGCCATGGCTTCGATACAGGCTCGCACGCTCGCCGGACTCGAATTGTAGGTTTCATCAATGACCGTCCAGGGCTCACGCAGGACCACAGCCCCCCGTCCGGCTTCCGGTCGAAAAGCAGCAAGCCCCGCAGAAATCTGACGCGACGTCAGCCCCAGTGACCGCGCAACCATCACTGCAGCCGCAGCACTGTGCATCAGATGGCGACCACCCTCGAACCAGTAGCGATCCCGCCCCAGCCGGAAGGAACACCTCCCCGCCGAACACTCCTCAGACTGAAACCGACGTGGTATGTCTGCTCCGGTCCCGAAGAAAACCACAGGCGCCGCCGCCGACTGCGACATCGTCCGCACCAGCTCGTCATCGCCATTCAGAAACACCATGCCCTGCGCCGGAATACTGCTGACCAACTCCTGCTTCGTGTCCCGAACCGCCTGCAGATCTCCAAAGCTCTGCAAATGACACGGCGCAACACGTGTCACCACCCCCATCCCCGGATTGGCCAGTTCACACAGAAACTGAATGTCGCCCCGCCGAGTCGCGCCCATTTCCAGAACCGCAACTTCATCGCCCGCACCCAACTCCAGCATGGACAGAGGAACCCCCAGCTCATTGTTGAAATTCCTGGGGCTCTGAATCCCACGCAACTCCGATGTCAGCACGTGATGCAGCATCTGCCGAGTCGTCGTTTTGCCGACACTGCCAGTGATCCCAATCACCATCGCCCGAGATTGCCGTCGATTCCAGCGGGCCAGCGTCTGAAGCGCTGCAATCGGTTCCGATACCAGCAGAACAGGGCAGTGTCTTTCCGCAGAACCGCCGCCGCTGAAATCCTGTTCCGCGCTAACTTCCCCGGACAACGCAGCATTGCTCACAATGCAGGCTGCTCCCGCTGCTTTCGCCTGAGCAGCAAACTGCATTCCATGAGTCTTCTGGCCGGACATGGCAAAAAAAACATCGCCCGGCCGCACCGTTCGTGAATCAATCGAGACCCCGGTGACTTCCGACAGGGCTCCCGCCCCAGGGCAACCACTCCCTCCCAGAATCTCCTGAAGTTGACCGACCGTACAGGGAAACATGACTTCGGCATCCATGCTGGTATGTTTCGGCTGGGAAGCGATCGAACCGCCGCCCCGATTTGACCATCCGCCGCATCCTCTGTCAGCAGGCTGGCCCCTCGCCCGACTCCGTCGCAGTCCCGCACTTTTCATTTGCCCCGCTGGCAGAAATCCCCCCAACGGAAGTGGCAACTCGTACGACCACAAAGTGTCAGACAACCGGAAACACAGAATACCACCTTCCCCCGTTCCACCTCTACAGCATTTTAGCCGTTCGGTGATCCGCAAACGCATCCCAACGACGCGAGGTTCAGGCTGAGTATCCCAGTTCCCGCAACAGACGCCTCGTGACTCTGCGATCATCAAAAGAAATCTGACGAGTACCAATGACCTGCAGAGATTCATGCCCGCGACCGGCAATCAATACGCAATCTCCGGGCTCCGCTGACGACAGCGCCGCACGAATCGCCTGCTCGCGATCCACAATCTGCCGATAGTCGAATGCCGCCTGAAACCCACCGCAGATCTCCGTCAGAATCTCCCGCGGTGATTCCGATCGTGGATTGTCCGATGTCACAATGGCCACGGCAGCAGACTGAGCCGCTTTGGCCATCAACGGACGCTTGTTTCGGTCCCGATCACCCCCGGCCCCGAAGACAACAATCACGCGGCCACTGGTCAGCACCCGCAGTGTCGCAATCGCATGCTGCAGTCCATCCGGTGTGTGCGCGTAGTCAATCACCACCCGAAATGACTGGCTTCCATGAATGTGCTCCATCCGCCCCGGCACATGCTCAAGTCCCTCCAGCCCACGCTGAATCACGTCCGGAGAAATTCCGAGGTAATGCGCCATGCCCGCTGCCGCAAGCACATTCAAGGCGTTGTGTCGGCCAATCAGGCAGGTGCGAAGCTCCAGACTCCGCCCCTCCACAGAAACTTCCAGCCTCTGTCCCGTCTCATCCGGCTGCAAGTGCTGAATGCGAAGATCACTGTCCGCTGACAGGCCAAAGGTGCGAAGCGGCACATGCTGCAAATGCACCAGCGCACTGCGAACACCCGCATCGTCAATCCCCACAAGCAAGGGCACCCCGGACGCCAGCAGGTCGGCCATCCGCACCTTACTGCGCAAATACTGTTCAAAGTCACCGTGATAGTCGAAGTGATCCTGCGTAATGTTAGTCAAAGCGGCCGCAGACAATTGCAGAGCCGAACATCGCCGCTGATCCAGACCATGACTGCTGATCTCCATCACGCAATCAGTGGTCTTCAACGCCACCATCTGTCGGAACAGAGCCGCAATGTCGAAGGGGTCCGGTGTCGTCATTCCCGCAGGATGCGTCTGCAGGCCATCACTGTACTCGATCGTTCCGATCATCCCGGTCTGCAGGCCGGCCTGCCGCAGGATAGACCGCAGCAGCCACGTAACCGTGGTCTTACCATTTGTTCCCGTAACCCCCGACACTCGCAGGTGCGCGGCCGGGTTTCCCAGACGCTGCATCCCAATCCATGCCCACGTCTGCCTGGTGTCCCGCACCACACACTGAGGGATACTCAGGTGAACAACAGGCTCTTCGACCACCACCGCGGATGCACCAGCCGCAGCAGCCCGATCAACAAATGCATGACCGTCTGCCTGGCTCCCGCGGACCGCAACGAAAATATCGCCGCGGTGAATCCCCCGGCTGTCGTTGCTGAAATTCACCCCCGAGATGTCCCCGCACCCGATGAAACTGACGGGGCAGGGACCGGCGCGAAGACTAATGGGCTGGATCTGCATGCAATCGACCGATCTCAGGCCATCAATCGCATGGCCCACGAATGACCAACGCAGGGACAGGCTGCCAACTGACTTGCCAGTATCCGATGGATCAACACACCATCGGATACGGCTTCAGACGACAAGCGCCACGTCAACCTCAACCACAACCACACTGGCCTGCCGCTTCAGAACCACAGGCTTTTGCATGCGGAATCTTCCAGAGCTCCAGCAGTTTGGCCGAATCATAATCACCCGCGGTGATCTGAAATCCAAGGTCGGCAATCATGCGAAAATCCTCTTCCGCCTTCTGTCCCGGAGTCGTCAGATAGTCGCTGACAAACATGGAATTGGCCGGATAGAGCCCCAGCGATTGCATCGAACGCAGATTGACCTCACGCCCACCGGCAATTCGCAACTCTGCCTTCGGGTTGGTCAATCGAAACATCGACAACACCTTCAGACAGTATCGAGGATTCAATTCGTGCTTCGACTGCAGAGGTGTTCCATCAATGGCATGCAGAAAGTTGATGGGAATCGACTCCACATTCAACTCGGCCAGCTTCAGTGCGACATCCGCCACGTCGCCATTCACCTCACCCATGCCCACAATCATGCCGGCACACAACTCCAGACCAGCATCACGACAAATGCTCAATGTCTGCAGGCGATCACGAAACGTATGAGTCGTGCAGATTTCCGGATGAAAACGCTCACTGGTGTTCAGGTTATGATTGACCCGGTCAACACCCGCAGCCTTCAATTTCAATGCCTGATCCGGCTCAAGAAGTCCCAGACAGCAGCAGATGTGCAGACCATACTGCTCCTTGATCTGACGCACCACGCCCGCAACATGGTCCACTTCCCTGTTCGTGGGACCCCGCCCGCTGGCCACAATGCAATACGTCCGCGCGTTACTCTCAGCCGCCTTTCGCGCCCCGTCCATCAAACGCTCTGCACTCAACATGGCATAACGTTCAATCGGTGCATCAGAAATCTTTGATTGAGAACAGTAGTTGCAGTCTTCCGGACACAACCCACTCTTCGCATTCTTCAGGTAGTACAACTGAACCGTCTGCCCGAAATACTCGCGACGAACACGATAGGCAGCGTCCAGAATCGCCAACAACTCCTCATCCGGAGCTTCCAGAATGCGAATGGCATCCTCACGGGATAAAACCCCGCCCTGAAGCACCAGTTCCGCCATGCCATTCCACGTCAGGGCACCCGTATCCGCAGCAGTAATTACAGACATTCAGTTGTACTCGAACAAAAAATGAGGCCACGTCAGTGGACCACCAGAAATAACACTCGAAAGCCGCTGCACATCCCGCGGCAACAGCACTCCGCAGCACTCGCACCGGAACAAAATGAACTCAATCTCGACTGCGAGCAACCGCAATCTGCCAGATTCTAGCGACTTGGCCGCGGGGTTTCACCTCTGCCGGAAAACAGGACTGGCGACTCCTGAATTTCCGCCAGCCAGTCCCCTCCCGCATTCATGCTCGACGCTGAATCCAGCCCCCACCCAGAACGCGATCGTCCTGATAAAACACCGCCGCCTGACCCGGAGCCACCCCAAGGATCGGTGTCTCCGGAATCACCGTGACCGAATCATCCGCGTTGACCACGATCCGACACGGTTCCGATTGCTGGCGATATCGCACCTTCACCAGACAACTTAACTCGCCCTCTGGCTTCGGAGACAGCCAGTTCACCTGATCTACCAGTATCCCCGCAACAGCCAGATCCTCACGATGCCCAAGGACAACCCGCCGCGTTTGCGGGTCGATATGCACCACAAACCGCGGCTCGCCAAAGGCCAGCCCCAGACCCTTACGCTGCCCAATCGTAAAGTGCTCGTACCCCTCGTGCTGCCCCAGAACCACTCCATTCATGTCCACAAATTCACCAGCGGTGCTCTCGTGGTTCCGGTATCGCTTCAGAAACCCGGCGTAGTCCTGATCCGGCACAAAACAAATCTCATAGCTGTCCTTCTTGCCCGCAACTCGCAGTCCCGCATCCCGCGCCAGCTCCCGAATGTCCGGCTTTTCCCATGTCCCAATCGGCAACAAAATGTTCGGAAGCAACTCGCGGTTGATTCCAAACAGCACATACGACTGATCCTTGTTGCTGTCACTGCCGCAATGCAGCCCCCAGTCGTCCGTGTCTGCGTGATGCTGTATGCGAGCGTAGTGGCCCGTAGCAATAAAACCAGCATCCACCTGCTGCGCAAACTCCCAGAGCTTGCCGAATTTCAGCCACGTGTTGCACTGAACACAGGGATTCGGTGTTCGCCCGGCAAGGTACTCATCCGCAAAGTAGTCCTTAATTCGCCGAAACTCTTCCTGGAAATTCAGCGAATGGAAGGCAATGCCCAGCCGATCCGCAACACGCCGCGCATCCGCAGCATCTTCCGAACTGCAGCAACCCTGACGATTTCCAGACCCCGAAACCACCGGCAGTAAGCCCGTTGTCGGGATCGCACAGGCCGACTCGCTTTCGCCGGATCGCATGAACAGCCCCACCACCTCGTAGCCCTGCTGATGCAACAGAACCGCTGCGGCCGAACTGTCCACTCCCCCACTCATCGCCAGCACAACCCGTTCCGCCATGCGCCGGAAACCTCCTACTCAATGTCCACCAACGTCGATCTTCCGGGCCCGCACCGCCGTCACTCAGGGCCCGCGTTTCAACTATTCTCCGCACAGTCTATCTGATTCCGGTCGCACCCGCCACAGGCCACTTTCCGAGACACTCTGTTGTCCCGACCGAACTTCCACAGCCAGAACGCGAACAACAATGCCACACCCTGTCTCAATCCCGGGCACCCAGTCGCAGCCCAACTTACCCCGGTCAGGTCAACGCTTCGCTCGTTGCTGCTGGCGATAATACTTCAGGCCCGGCAGGAAAAATGTCAGCGCCGAAACGATTCCAAAAATCGTCACGCTGAAGTCCGGTATGTCCGCCGATGCCAGCGCCGCCATCACCAGAGCCGTGCAAAACAACATCGCCGCCTCAATGTAGAATCGCCCCGACAGAATTCCGGCCTTCGCCAGAAAAACCATCCCCGTAATCACACCAAGGCATGGCGAAAACTCAAGCACAGGTCGCCCCATGATGGATTCCACGGCAAACAACATCGAAGACGCAATCATGCTCCCGGCCCAGATATGCGCAATCTGTCGCTCAACCGCCGTGATCGGTCCCGCTCGATGTCGCAGATTCCAGAAAATTGAGGCCCAAAGCCCCAGCCCGATCACCCAGAGACTGACAAAGGGCCACCGCTCATCCACACCGGATAACTGCATGGCATTCGTCAGCAGACACAACAACAACACCACCAAACTGTGCCACATCCACAGCAATCCCCAGTTCTGCAGAATGGCGGCGTGATGAGATTCCCGAAACAGACGCGTCATGACCTGAGCCACTGTCGATGAACGCGCACTGACAGGCTCGTTGTTCAACCACGCTTTCAAATCCGCAGCCAGCGCCGTCGTCGACGGATACCGCAAATCCTGCGGCTTCTGCAGACACTTCATGACAATCATCTCAAGATCCGAATCCACCGCACGGTTGATGACCCGAATCTCAGGCGGATCCTGCTCCAGCACCATCAACACCGTGTCCAGCGGTGAGGCCGCCTGGAAGGGTGGTCGCCCCGTCAGTGTCGCAAACAGTATGGCTCCCAGACTGTAAATGTCCGTCGCCACGTCAATCGATTCCGACTGCCCCGCAGCCTGCTCAGGAGACATCCAGGCCGGAGTCCCCAGGATCGCACCACTCTGCGTCAGCCCATGCAGTTCCCCCGTGAGCCCACCCATCTGCCCGTCCACAGGCACACGTTTCGCCAGACCAAAATCCGTTACAAAAGGAACATCGTCGTCAGAAATCAGGATGTTCCCCGGTTTCAGGTCCCGATGCAGCACTCCCGCCCGATGCGCCGCACCAATCGCCTCCACAACCGGAATCATCATGCGGACAGCCGCCGACGGAAGCATCGGACCAGACATCAATCGCTGAGACAGTGTGGTCCCCTTGATGTACTGCATGCTGAACCACGGCTGACCATCCAGCTCTCCCACCTCGTACACCGGTACAATGTTCGGATGCCGCAGTCGAGCGGCCGCAAGGGCCTCAGCACGAAGGCGCGCCAGATCCTGCGATGAAGCAAACGCCGCATTCGGTATCATTTTCAAGGCGACCACACGCTGCAGACTACTCTGCCACGCCCGGTACACAACGCCCATGCCCCCGCGACCAAGCTCCTCTTCAATGCGGTATTCACCCACAAGAGTGCCAATCGCAGAACCCGTCGGCGCCGCTTCACCAGAACCCCTCGCTGTCCGGTCCGGAACCACCGATTCCAGCAGTGCCAGATCGTCTGCCATCCGCGCTGTTGCAAACAATTCCCGCAGATCACCCTCAAGGTCCGGATGCTGGCGAATCGCCTCTTCCAGCTTCTGCTCCGGTGGCTGGTTGCGTGAGTCCTGTATCAACTGATCAAAGACCACCGCCAGACGCTCATCCCGCTCTTCTGTCCCACTGAACATCTGTAGTTTCCCAGCCAGTTCGGTATTCAACAGCGAGATCGAAACAATCGCGGCGATGTCCCGGGAAGTCAAATCCTTCCCCGCATGAACCCACGTTCGGATAAGACACTCAACTCACCGACAGCACCAGCAACAAACGGCGTCCGACGTGCCCAAACCCCATGGGAAACCTCCGACAGCCAACAGCGTCCCGTTGCCACGATCGCAATTCATTCACCGTCATTGTAGCGCTGACGACGCGTTCGCACAGCTTCTGTTTCACCCGAAACTCAACCCGATCCGGGTTGCCGCAGGCGTTTTCCACATCTCCACGGACCAAATCACTCGCGCACAGCCCCAGCTGGCCCGCGTTGCGGTCCCTCAACGGCGAGCGCGAAACCGCCCGCCCGAATCCACCCGCCCATCAGCCACGCCTGATACCGCGGGCCAGAATCTCCCCGCTGTCCTCGCCGCAGGCTTCACCAGGCGAGTCGCTGCGCGCAGCGACACCCCTCGCCTCACAGACAGCGAAAGTTCCCAGAACGTTCTCAGGGGGCGATCGAAAACCTGCCCCCGGCGAGCACATCCGGTGGCCGGAGTTCTTCAGCCCCTGTCACCACCACCCGGCAATCCTCGTTTGTCAGCCGGCGCCTAACTGCGGAATCCTGTCAGGTAAGGAATCGAAGCCGCGTGTTGCGTCACCTGAGCCTCTGCACTCAGCAGCCGCCCAAGGTAATCCCACTGACCGGAAACAAGTGCCTCACGAGCACTCTCCGGCATCGAAACAGAAAATGTCAATGCCCCCGCCTTCACAGTCAGCTGCTCCAGATCCAGAGTCACCTGCACGGCCGGATTCTGCTCAATCGCCGCAGCAAGAGCCTCGAGGTCCGCACGAGTTGCCCGGACCGCGGGAATCCCCAGCGAGTTGCAGTTGCCGAAGAAAATCTCGGCAAAAGACTCTGCAATGATGGCCCGGATCCCCCACCGCATCAGTGACTGCGGTGCATGTTCACGGGACGAACCGCAACCAAAATTACGGCCAGCCACAAGGATGCCAGCCCCCTGAAAACGAGACTGCTCAAACGGATGCCCCGGATCCTGCAATCGGTCATCTTCAAACGCGTGCGCCCCAAGCCCCTCAAACGTGACACATCGAAGAAACCGGGCCGGAATGATTCGATCCGTATCGATGTCGTCCAGAAGCAGAGGAATCGCGGTTGCCGTGACAGTCTTGATTTCGTTAATTGACATAACCTGAATTCACTGAACAGAAAAAAGTCGAATGCACAGGGCCGTTACGGCTGAGCACTGGCGTCGCAGTACGGCATCGCTATCCATACCAACACAAATTCACGCAGGCGCCAATCCACATGTCTTACCGTTTTCACGATCCGGAATCAATTTGCTGCACCGCAGATTTCTTCCGTAATTGAACGGGACCTCCGGGAAGGACGAAGATCCGGATTTCCACCCCATCCCCATACCTCGTCGTAACCCACAATCCCCGCCCGGAATTCCATGGGCAGCACCACGAACATCCTCGAGGCCCTCGTGTCCGCCTCACGTCCCGGCCTACTCCGACGCGCCCGGCTTCTTCCCCAGTCCGTCACCTCGCCAGTTCCCGTTTGGCTGCGGCATCGCCGCCCCCATGTCCGTCTGCCAGGCCCGCAGTTTCCCCCGCAATTCCGCGAGCTTTTCCGGCATCTCCGCAGCAAGATTATGCCGCTCACCCGGGTCACTCCCCAGCTCATACAGCTCAGCATCTCCATACTCGTAAAACTCAATCAGCTTCCAGTCGCCTTCTCTCAGAGCCGCTCCCGGCGTCCATTCAGATCCATGGTAATGCGGGTAGTGCCATACAAGCGGCCGAGTCTGGCTGATGGCCTGTCCCCGCAATGCCCCCGCAAAACTCTGCCCATCCGCAATCTCAGACACCGCCGTCGGCTGCGAAATCAGGTCCAGGATCGTCGGGAAAAAATCCGTACTCAGAACCGGCGTCTCCACCACACTCCCCGACTGCGTCACTTCAGGAGACACCATCAGCAGCGGAACACGGATCCCGCCTTCATACAACCAGCCTTTCCCCGATCGTAATGGCAGATTGCTGGTTGGACCCGGCGATTTCAACGTGCATAGCCCGCCATTGTCCGAGGTGAAGATGACCGTCGTGGTCTCCAGCAGACCCAGTGATTTCAACTCGCTCATAATCCTGCCCACACTGTCATCCACCGCCGCCAGCATGGATGCATACCGGGCATTCTCCTGCCGTCCCGAGGAAAGTCCCCGCCGCTCCGCAATCGCCGCAGGAGCTGGTCCCAATTGCTGCCGCTTCTTCTGAAACCTGCTGAAATGCCCCGCAGCTTCGTGCAACGGCGTGTGCACGTCGTAATGACTCAGGTACAGCAGAAATGGTCGCTCCGGATCCCGATTCTTCAAAAACGAAATGGACTCTTCCGTCAGCCTCTCCGTGAGATATTCCCCGTCCCGGCGCTCTTTCAGATACGGATTCTTCCAGGGCGCGTAATATCCACCCGGCGGCTGCCCATAGTCCGCGCCGCCAAGGTTGATCTCAAAGCCCTGGTCGGTCGGCAAATACCCCGCCCCACCAAGGTGCCACTTCCCGGCAAAAAACGTCTGGTAACCAACACCCCGCAGTGCCTCCGCCAGTGTGATTTCCTCCAGCGGCAACTCGTTCCGATCTTCGATCTGCAGAAACCGATGCCGCGCGTCCGCTGGAACCGTGTTCCCCGGAATCCAGTCCGTTATCTGCAACCGCACCGGATGCCTGCCCGTCAAAATGCTGGCCCGCGTCGGCGAACACACCGGACATGCAGCATACGCCTGCGTAAACCTCACCCCCCGCGCTGCCAGCTCATCAATATGAGGCGTCTCGTGGAACGTGCTGCCGTAACAGCCAGCATCTGACCAGCCCAGATCGTCAATCAGAATGAAGACGATGTTGCGCTGCGGACTGGCTGCCCAAACCAGGCCGTCACAAAAACCGATCAGCAGGAACACTATCGGCAGAATACGATGCATGCAGATCATCCAAATCAAAGCCCTGTTCGTCCGGCGATTCCAGCGGCAGGACCAACTCGCGTTCTGCAGAAATGCTCCCGCCTGCCGGAACAACAATGCCACTATAGCCAGTGAATCCAAACTCGCTGACGGCTCAGCATCGAATTCCCGGAGAAATCGCGTCATCAAGTCTCGCTGGCCATGTGCGGAGGCAACTTCGAGCAATAGTTCGTGGGAGGATCGCTGGTAATTCACCCGGCCGTTCCCCCAGCACGTCAATTGCCGGTCAGAGGATTGCAGGAAGCTCTCGAGTTGTCGTGGCTCGGCAGCATCCCGAAACACGTTGGCAAACGAATCGAATGTGTTTCCATGGACTGGTTCAGCAAAGAATCGCGAACTGAGTTCTGCTGTTTCCAGTTGGCCTGAGTACTTTCTAACGAGCGCCGCCGCTCGTGCGTTGCCAAGCGTCGTGCGGAGTGAATTGACATTCAATAGAGCCAATTCATTCGTGACCACCACTCGCAAGTGTGCCAGACAGTTTACGTGGCGTCTGGTGCGGCCTCTTGAGTATCACTGTTAGCCGAAAGAGACGAAAGAGGAAGGAAAGGAACAGGTACCGGCCGGTTTACACGAGGCCGCTCGCCGGGGATTCGTCTTTTCAACTCCACCGGCCTTGGCGAGCGGGATGCTTCAGCTTCCCGGTATGCGATTTACCTGTGCAGTACGCATTTGGAACCGCGAATGAACGCGAATCAAGCACAGAACTGCCCATCATCGTTTTGCCCCAGTACTTTCGTGCCGGTACCTGAGTTCTGATCGTCGTGTGAATCGGCGAGCGGAGGGTGTCAACGCCCGGTCTCATGATGAAAGCTCTTGATGTTGTGCAGGGCAGAAGAATGGTGGCAATGGAATAGTCGCAGGCGTTTTCTGGAACCTTGCCTTTCTGCGTTTATTCTCCTGCCCCCATTCTTCTGCCATCCCCTATCGAACAACAGCTGGATAGCACCGGTGGAGCCTGTGACGCGAAGCGGTCGGAAACCGAAAGGACAGCGTGGTTATTCCTGGGATGTGCGGTAGCGGCGACAGTTCTGGGATGCGTACTGTTTGGCATGAACGGAACTGCAGACCGCCCAAATCGTGGAGTTCGGCTGTCTGCATTAAGGAAGAAGAAACGACAAGAGTTCACGACTCCGACAGTCGTCGCCATTCCCGTGTGGTCCATGAATATCGCCACGGAGACGGTTCCGGGATTGCAATCGTGGGTGGCATCAGGAAGTCTTCCAGCAACCGCACGACATCAGTAAATGGTGGCGGCGTTTCAACGAGCTTCCCTTTCTTCAGGAATGCTCTCCACTGGGTCGTCTTCGACTGATCACTGGCAAAGTCTGCTATCAGCGCAAGCGGAGGTGCTGTCGGGATGGGTGTCTGACGACGCTCGAATGTGGCTCGGATTGCTGAACCCAGGAGAGCCCCATCGAATTCAAATTGCCGTGCCAACGTCCAGATATCGTAAAAATCCTTCATGCGACTGTTGGCAATTCCGAGCGTCACCATCGCCTGGAATTTTTCGGCCACCACAGTTTCTCGTGGGTACGCTCTGAGCAGAGGAGCTGGAAGATCCAGCAATGTCGGGTATGTCGTTGACAGTGGCTCCGGAGTGACTGCATCACCAAACCCGACGTCGATCTGGAGTACCTGTCTCGCATTTTCCAGGCGACATTCAATTCGCAGACGAATCCCCTGATACTCTGCGTCTTCCTTGATTTGTTCGGCCTTGATGGTCTGCGGCGAGAACTCCAGGCCGTCATCGTCAACTGCCAGAGAGCAAACTTCGCCAAAGATCGTCTGCAGTCGCTCCGGCGATGGTGCCCCGGAGCCGAGGAGATCCAGGTCTCGTGTCGAACGATGAGGCTGTCCAGTCCACAATTGGAACAAAGCGGCTCCCTTGAGAATGAACTGGTCCACGTATTTTGATATCGAGAGACGGTACAGCAGGCGTTCAAGACCATACCGTGTCAGTACGAACTGAAGGTCTTCGTTTCGTTCTCGGGACAGATTCGTCAGCTTTTGTCGAACGGAAGCTGCGATGTTGCGAGGAGGTTTGCTCGTCATACCGTGGCCTCGAGATATGGCTGCATGACATTGGTCATTCGGCAGACCTTCGCGGCATCCCAGAGTTCGTCGCGGTTTGCCTTCTTCTGCCGAAGGCAATCACGCAGCGCTTCAATGGCCACATCAAGACCGATCTTGTTGCGAAACTTGAAGCAGTCGGTAACGGTTTTCGCCACGGAGTAAACACGAACACGAGCACCTTCAAGGATATGTTCTTCTATTCCGTAGCTCAGTGCGAGGCCGGTGAATCGCACAATCCGCAGTGAAGGGGATTCGGATTTTGGCATCCGTGCCTTATGGTCGATCGCCAGCCAGACCTCAAATGGAGCTTGTGTCGTGAGTCCGTGGAACTGCAGTGCGGACAGCAGACAAATGACCCCCGACGGTACAAGCCGAGTGGCTTCTACCAGCGATCGGTGCTCCGTCGGCGCATCGTCCGACAGCACATAAAGACCACGTCCTGGCCGAACGAGAACACCATCTGCAACGAGACGGCTCAGATGTTCTCTGGCAATCCCAGCGCGGACAAAGTCGCGTGCTCGCAGCACTCGCGTGCGCTGAAACATCTTCAAAATCTGATTTCTCCGGGTCGGCATCTTGTGTTACCAAATGTCGGCAAAAATCTGTAATTGCCGACAAAATGTAACACCACGACTTGCTTTGGCAAGCACTTTCCACTGTTCGGTCCTCCGAATACTGCGAAACCGTGACAAATCCGCTGGGCGGCGGTACACTGTCAGTCTGGCAGCGGCCATCACCAAACTGGGCCAGCCTGTGGCTCAGGGCGGAGCCGGAATTACGCTGGCTGCCGGCACACCGGGATCTGCCGTCGTGAACATCAACGCCGAAAATGAAATCAGCTTTTCCATCAGCGACGCTCAGAGTCGATCGCTGATGTCGGGGATTTTGTATCCGCATGATGCCGTGTCACCGAATACTCCCGGCGCCCTGCTGACCTGGAGCTGCCAGGTCCCGGACATCACAGAAACCATCAACAGCCAGATCTATCTCACCAGATCTCGGTTTTCTCCTCCAGTCTGTTGCCAGCTTTCTCAGGCCGAGACTTCTTAACTACTACGGGATCATCTGCCACCTCACATCACATCACATCACATCACATAGACGGCTGCTTGAGTTGCCTCTTACCGCCGCGTTACTCGCACGATTCGCTTCGCATTCAGGGGAGCTAACGAGGTCGAGACAATGCCAGGCTTCCCCAGTTACTGTGCTGATTCCCTGATAATGAAGACGTCCTCAGTCACCTGTTGTCGCTGTTCATGAATCAGGCATCGCGTCTTTTTGCACGCTCGCCTCGACAACCGGCCGAATCAGGTTCGCTTTCGCTACGCTCCATGATTCTCCTATCGCTTCCTTCAGACCCCAACGTTGGCCGCTGACGCCCTTGCGAGTCGGATTCTCTTCCCCATGAACAGGGTGAGGTCGCTGACAGGCAGCGACGGGGTTTGCCAGCTTCGCTGGGCAAACAAAAAACCGGAACTCGCAAACACGAGCTCCGGTCTGTGAAATCTGTCAACCAGACAAACGAACTGGCTATGGAAGATCAGTCGTCCCCATCAGGAATCGATCCACTTCACGAGCGGCTCCACGGCCCTCATTGATGGCCCAGACCACAAGGCTCTGACCACGACGACAGTCACCCGCCACAAAAACGCGAGGATTGCTGGTCGTGAACTTTTCGTGCTCACCTTCCAGCCAGCTCATCCCGCCACGTCCCTCTTTCAGTCGAACACCCAGCTGCTCAGCAACAGAATGCTCCGGACCAAGGAAGCCAAGCGCCAGAAATACGAGGTCAGCAGGGTACTCTTTTTCTGTGCCCGGGATCGGTACAAACGGAGGCCCGCCTTCCGTCATCGTCTGCCAGTCGACTTCGATAGTCCTGATCGCTTTCACGTTGCCATGGCCGTCGTCCACAAACTCAACCGTCTGTACGGCAAACTGTCGCGGATCTTCACCAAACTTCGCAGCCGCCTCTTCGTGACCATAGTCAACACGGTAAACCCGAGGCCACTGGGGCCACGGATTGTTTGGCGCGCGATGCAACGGTGGCTTTTCAACAATCTCAAAGTTCACCAGTGAGCGACAGCCATGACGCACAGATGTGCCGATGCAGTCGTTCCCCGTGTCACCACCACCAATCACGACGACATGCTTGTCCTTCGCACTGATGTACTGACCATCAGCCAGTCCACTGTCCAGCAGACTTCGCGTGTTCTGCCGCAGAAAGTCCATCGCGAAATGAACCCCCTTCAACTGGCGACCCGGAATCGGCAGATCGCGCGGCCGCGTTGCACCCGTCGCAATCACCACCGCGTCAAAGTCCTCCAGCAACTGACTGCCCGGAACGTCACGACCCACGGTCATCCCCGTGAAGAACGTAATCCCTTCCTGCTCCATGATCCGAATGCGTCGGTCAACAACCTCACGCTTGTCCAGTTTCATGTTCGGAATGCCGTACATCAGCAAACCGCCAACCCGATCGTCACGCTCATAGACCGTGACCCAGTGGCCAGCCTTGTTCAACTGCGCTGCTGCTGCCAGCCCCGCCGGGCCCGAACCAATCACCGCCACCTTTTTTCCAGTCCGCATCTGCGGAGGCTCTGGTACAACCCAACCCATCTCAAAGGCATGATCGATGATCGAACATTCGATGTTCTTGATCGTCACCGGAGGGTCGTTCACTCCCACACAACAAGACCCCTCACACGGAGCCGGACACACCCGCCCAGTGAACTCCGGGAAATTGTTGGTCTTGTGCAGGCGATCCAGCGCATCACGCCAACGCCCCTGATAAACCAGATCGTTCCACTCCGGAATCAGATTGTTGATCGGACAACCTGATGCCATGTTGGCCATCAAATCACCCGTATGACAGAAAGGAACACCACAGTCCATGCAACGAGCACCCTGGATCTTCAAATCCGTTTCCGACATGTGCTCGTGGAATTCCTTCCAGTCCATCACTCGCAGTAATGGCTCCCGATCCGCCGGTACCTGCCGCGCATATTCCTTGAAGCCCGTTGGCTTGCCCATGACTTTTTACTTTCCAGACAACATCTTTACATTTCGCCCGAAGTGATCCATCTGCCACTCCGCGTGCGTTGACAGAAGATATAATGCAAAAAGCGGGGCGATTCGAGTGGAACACGGGTGTGCGTAAGAAATCCGGAGATTTTCATGGATCCGGAATTCCCAAAAATGAAAACCCCGCGATTTTGATGGACTCTGCTCGCTGCTCTTGCCCCAAAAGTTCGCGGCAATTGCCAAAAACACGCAACGCGCAAATCCCGCCCACTCAACAGCTCCGTCCGTTCACAACTCCCCCACCCCATCACATCAGATTCCGTGCCTTGGCACCCAGATACCCGTTGATCAACCGCTCCGTCAGTAACTCCGGTGGCGTGTCAATCAACAGCACTCCCGATTCCCGCAACAACGCCGCTTCCCGAGCCTGCCCCGACAAGATCTCTGCCGCCGCCGCCGTGCGATAGGCCCCCAGATCCGATTCCGGAATCTCATCAGCCATCAAACGCAGTCCCGAATCCTGCAGCAGCACACACAACGGCAAATAAGGCAGACTTCGCAGCCGCAAACTCTCGCCAATCACCCGCAACTGCAGCTCGTCCGTCACGAACGTAATCAAAACCACCAGCGCCCGCTTCCGCTGCACTCGCGTCAGATATTCAAACGCCAGACTGTAGTCCGACACCGCCGTCGATGCCTGCAGGTCATACGCCGACCGCAGGATCTGCTGAATCCCCGGCTTTCCCCGCACCGGCCGGACATACCGTTCAATCTTCTCTGAAAATGCCAGCATCGACACGTTGTCGCCCTGGCCCAGCGCAATGTGGCTGAGCATGATCGCTGAGTTCAATGCGAGGTCAAGAAAACTCACACCACCCGATTCGTTCCGCATGAACCGTCCGCAATCCACCATGATCACCAGACTCTGATTCCGCTCCACGTTGAACTCGCGGCTAATCAACTGCCGGTGACGAGATGTCGCTTTCCAGTCCACCCTGCGAATCTCATCCCCATGCCGATACTCCCGCAGACGCTCAAACTCACGTCCCTGCCCGGGCATCCGCATGATCCGCACGCCCATCTCAACCAGTCGGTTCCGGCGAGCCAGCAATTCATAGCGGTAAACCGCACGCACGTCCGGGTAAATTCTCAGCGGCGTTTTCAGAGGCCGCACCTGCTGCCGTGTCCACAATCCCAGCCTCGTCGGAAATCGCAGATGAACCTCCGGCATTTCGGACGCCCCGCGACGCGATGGCGTCACCGAATACTGCACCTCCTTTTCCTCGCCAGCTCCCAGTCGCAGCGTCTGCGGCAGTCCACCAACCACACAGTACGGTCCCGCGTCGTCATGAATCGTCAACGCTAATGGAAAGGATGATCGATTCCGTACCTGCATCGTCGCCGGATTACTCGCCGCGACACTCAGCACTTCCGATATCACCCGACGCAGTTCCACTTCTTCAGGTCCCGGACTGATCAGCAAGTCCAGCATTGCCACCGCAGCCAGCACCACATTCAGCAACAATCCGATGTCTGCAATCGTCCGGTTCACCGAGGACAGCAGCAAGGGCACGGTCAGCAATGCAGCAAGCAGAACCAGTCGCCGTGATGGAATCATCGCTTCGGCGCCTCCACGCTCTCCAGAATGGCCCGTATCGTCTCGTCCGGTGTCACACCTTCCAACTCAGCCTCCGGACGCAGTCGAATCCGGTGCCGAAGAATCCACGGAGCCAGCTCCTTGATGTCATCCGGTGTCACAAAGTCCCGGCCCCGACAGGCAGCCAGTGTCCGCGACGCAATCAACATGTTGACTCCCGCTCGCGGACTGGGACCAATCGTCACTGTGCCCCACGAACGACATGCCCCCAGAATGCTCACGATGTACTGCAACAGCTCCGGCTCCACAATCACCGATTTCACAGTCTGCTGAATCAACAGGACCGTCTCCGCTTCCACAATCGGGCGCAGTTGAAAGTCCGCCGAACTCCGTGGATCCCGCCCCGCTGCGTAATGCCCCAGAATGTCCGCCTCATCCGCCGGCGCCGGGTAATCCACCAGCAACTTGAACATGAATCGATCCACCTGCGCCTCCGGCAATGGATACGTTCCCTCATGCTCAATCGGATTCTGAGTCGCTATGACCAGAAATGGACGAGGCAGGCGGTGCGTCTTCCCATCCACACTCACCTGATGCTCCTGCATCACTTCCAGTAAGGCAGACTGTGTCTTCGGGGGCGCACGATTGATCTCATCCGTCAGCAGCAGATTCGTAAAGACCGGCCCCTCGTTGAACGTGAAGACCTGCTGCTTCATGTCGTATATGCTGTGCCCCGTCAAATCCGATGGCATCAGGTCCGGTGTGAACTGCACGCGCCGGAAACTACACGAGACCGTCCCGGCCAGAACGTTGACCAGCAAAGTCTTCCCCAGTCCCGGTGGCCCTTCAATCAGAACGCTGCCCTCGGAAAACAAGGCCACAATCACGCCCTCAATCAATTCCTGCTGGCCGATCACCACCCGCGAAATCTGGGCCTGCACCGCCTCAAATAAGGACTTCACTTCACTCAGTTGCATTGGTCTTTCCTGTTCCTGCTTCCTGAAAACACGCCCCACCCACATCAACCTGCACCGACATTCTGAGGCTACTTAGCTGCCGATCTGCCCGCTACAGGCTCTGCGTGCCGGCCCCGAATTCCACTCAGTCGCTGCTGCAGACGGCACAGCCAACGAACCGCACGCGCCGCTGATACAGGCGCAACACGCTCCGCCGATGCCAACGTCCGGATGTCCGCCAGCTCCCGCCGAATCTCGTCCGCAGACATCCCAGTTCTCGCCACTAACCCCTCCGTATCGTCCAGCCGAACAAGACTTCCATGCCGACGACGCAGCTGATTACTGACATACTCAAGATACCCGCGAACGACCGTCCCCCCATCATTCAACTGGTACTGCAGATTTCCCACAGCCTCAGCACTCTCGGATAAGGCCCGACGCTGATCCGTCATGCGGTTACGCGCTGGCCCAAAGCGATAAAAGGACAGCCAGACTCCCAGAACAGCCACCAGCAGGATCTGCAAAGTCGCCAGTCGTAACGCCGGGCTCAGTAACGCACCCACACTCCGATAAGAGTCACTGGCGTTCAGGTATTCGCTGATCACCACCGGCATCCCCCCGACCAGCCCCCCCGCCGCAGCACTGTCCGTACGCATCCCTCGCTCCACCAGCCTGACCACCAGACGACAGTTCAAGGGCTGCACCAAACTCCGGTTCGAAAACACATCCGGACTGGCACTCACCACAATCCAGCCACGACCGTGACGACGGACAGCCACCTGCACACTTCCGGACTCGTCCGTCACCAGTGTCTCCCAGTCCTCTCCCTGTGTGTTCACGATCGCGCGCGAGTAAAAACGGACGGATCCCTCAATCAGGGAACTACCAGCCGTCAACAGCATTGCACGCCGCAAATTTCCCGCAGTCGTGACCGCGGGGCCGTTCTGCGCCCCTGAACCGGAACCCCCGGACGTCGTCGATTCTGCGGTCCCCGAGTCCACCTGGCCGTCAGCATTCGGCGGTGTCTCTGATGCCGTCACTGCCCCGGCTTCTTCCACAGGCCCCTCACCGCTGCCACCCGACGGGACATCCCCGTTTTCAGAACTCCCCGCCCCCGCTGCTGGACCAGGCCCCACCACGGGACTCGTCGCAATCGCAGACGTCACCGACGAATTCAACGCCGCATCAGGCCGCTCAGATGTGGAAATGTGCAACGGAGCCAACGATGTCTCCGGGCTGTCATAGCCAGGGGCGAAAATCAAACACCCTCCGTCACTGACAAATCGCGACAATTCCAACTGTTCCGCTTCCGTCGGTGAACGATCAGCCCCCGCAAGCAGCAACACACTCGGCTGCTGAGGAATCAAACGGCCCGTCTCACGTCGCACGTCCGGAAACAACGCCGACAGAACTCGATAGACACCCAGCTTTCCATCCACCGCATTACTGTACGAATCTGTCGCAGACCCGTTGTCTCCCGGGATCCACCAGAATTGCAGCAACACCAGCAGGACGGCCACCGTGATCCATGTCACGTCAGACCGAGACAGTCGGCGTTTCTTCTTCACGGAAGGCTCCCTGAAACTCGATCAGACAGGTTTCAAACATTTCCTGCGTCGGTTGACGACGCCCAAAATACACAAGCTCAAACTGCGAGGCGGTCGCGACCCACGCCTGACGCTTCTCCGGCCGCCGCCAGATGCTGCGGTAATAGTCCCGATTCGTCAGGCCGCGACGAAAACGAATCACGGACGAACGCTCCAGCCAACTCATACTCCCCAGCAGCAACTCACGAATCGCCGCCCGGTAATCGCCACCCGCCGCCAGCCTCATTGCACGCGACTCATAAACTGCCGGTGGTAGCTCGCCCGGTGCCACCGTAATCTCACTGACATCCTCTGCCAACTGACCAGCATGAGTCATCGCAAAAACCTGCTGCCTGTCTCGTTTCCTGATCACTCGCGCAACGACCAGAGTCACGAAGACCAGCACCACAAGTAACACCGATACCACAAGTGTCTGACTGCCAAGTGATGCCATCAGGCGAAAAAACTCCGCCGTCGACTCCACCACAGAACTCCACCACGAACCTGTTTCCCCTGCGTCCCACGTTCCACGTGGACTCGGCTTAAACAAATCACCAAACATCCACTGAAAAACGTCCCCGATGCGCTGACCAAGTGCAGACAGTTGCTCCCCAAACCAACGCAGTGCCGATGCCACAAAGCCCTTGTCACTCGCTGAATCCGACGTCGGAGATTCCTGAACCCGGCGACGCAACGACCGAAAATCCGGAGATTCCAGCACTTGACGACTCACCCGGTCAATCACGTCGTCCGTGATCCCCTCACTCGCCGCCGCCGGACCACCCACCATACACATCAGACCGAACACCACCAGCGCCAGTCGCACCCTACGGCACGCTCGCTGCCATCCTCCAGCATCGCCTCGCTCAGTGTCCGTCATGATGACTTCTCCAGTCGATGCGCTTCACTGCGTAACGTCACCTGCAGGTCCCAGCACTCACTGCGAATTCGCTGGTCCAGATAACAGAAAAACCAGGCCACCCGAATCAACGGATACGGTATCCAAACCGCCAGCTGCAGGCCCGTCAGAAACAACGGATCGTCCAGCAGCAACTGAACCAGAACATCGCCCCGCGAGGCACCGTCCGCAAAGATCCGCCCCAGAAACACTGGCCTGTTCAGCAGAGTCCCGCTCAGCAGATCCAGAATCACAAAAATCCCCGATGACAAGGCAGCCCAGTACCCCAGCAACTCTATCGCACTACCAAGGTTTCTCCGGTAACCACCATGGCCGGAAAGCCACGAAAGCCGCGCATGCAGATTCCGCAGCGATGTCTTCTCCAGAAACAAGACCTCCGGCAGATGCCCGACATAAGCCGTCACCAGCACCGCTGGAAGGACCAGACAAAAACCAGCCAGACACTGAAACAACCAGGCCACAACCACCGCCAGAAGCCACGCCGGAAACCGCCGGATCCAACCCCGAAATGCCTCCCGAAGTGAAATCGGTACCGCAAAGACCTGAGGCCCCAGGCAGACCGTCAGTAAGGAACTGAAAATCGAACTGAACACCAGAAAAATCAGGATCGACGGCAACAACATGTCCGTTGTCAGCGATGTGAGCCCCCACACAAAAAAACAGGCAGGCACAGCGCACACCAGCCACAACCGCAGAATCGGTGAGAAAAACTCCCTCATAAACACGAACGACAGATCCACACACTCCGCAGCCGTCCGACGCTCCACACTGACAATACAGTTTTCCACCTTCATTCGATGGCCCGCTCCCTGCCAGCCAGGGCCAGCCAGCAAATGACCATCAGCCACGAAAGACTCCCCACCAGATACTTAATGGCAGGGACAATCGGTAACGGTGAAAAATATCCCTCAATCACGGCCGCCAGCACCAGCATCGCCCCCGCACCCAGCGCCATCAGGAGTGATTCACGGCCATGAAACCGCAGTGAATCCAGGCGAGTCCGCTCACCAGGCATCAACAGGCCCTGCGCCAGTACAAACCCAGCCGCCCCGGCAATCACAATCGCCGTCAACTCAAAAGATCCATGAGTAATCACGAAGCTGCTGAAGTTCGTCGATGCAGGCTCGCCCGCCGCCAGCATCGCCCCCTGCACCATTCCAATCGAAATCCCGTTCGACAGCAGCACATAACAGGTGCCGATTCCAGCCAGAGCCCCCAGGGCAAATGCACGAAACGCAATCCCCGTGTTGTTGTTCACGTAAAAGCCAAACATAAAACTACGCTGGCCCGCGTATCTCCTGTCCGCATTCTCATACAAGGGTTTGCTGTAGCTCTCTATCGCCGTCCGAATCTCCTCCTCGCCACACACCAGCGCAGACAAGTCCGGACGCGTCAATCCCACGACAACTGAAACCAGCAGCGGGATCACAAACAAGGCAGTCGCCAGCAATAAAGGACGCCAACGCCGCCGCAGCAACCGCGGAAACCCCACCGCCAGAAACTCCAGACACGCCGCCAGCCTGATCGGTGATGTCCGGTAAACACAATTGTGCCCCTGAGCCACCAGGTCGTTCAGATAACTCTCCAGTCGCACGCCCCATTCACGAGACTGCACCAGCGACAAATCATAACAAATCGATCGGTACAGCCGCGACAACTCACTGACGTCCTGGCCTTTCCATGACCTGCGTCGAGTCGACTTCAGAGTCTGCAGCAGCACTTCAAAACGCTGCCAGTCGCCCTGACGCGACTTGATAAATCGCTCACGGCTCATGAACGATCTTCCTGTTTGTGCGACCGCAGCCCCGAACCCGTGCGCCCGCTACCCGCATCCTGTGAACGACGATTCACACCCCCCGAAGAAGATCGTAGCCCCGCCGTTCCTACTTCACCCCCCGCGTCCTCCGCAAATGTCTTCAGGACTCGCCGAAGGAAATTTGTGTGCCGACAACTCTGCCCCTGAA
>JALQWE010000501.1 GCA_023258825.1 Planctomycetaceae bacterium
GTTTGAGAATCGTCGGGATGAACAGATTGATCAGCCCATTCTGCACGTCATGACACGCAACCCGATCACGGTTCAACCCACAGTCCTGCTGCCGGAGGCGATCCGCCTGATGTCCGAACGCAAGCTGAGCGAACTGCCGGTCATCGATGAACAACGGTTTCCCATCGGCATGCTCGATATTACCGATGTCCTGCAGTGCGTGGATCCGGCAGACCATGGCAGTCTGCATTCCCCGCTCTCCAGTCGCATCAACCCGGAGGCCGCGTCTGCCGCCTGATCCGGCCATGCTCAGCAGCGGCCGGTCAGCAGGTGACCCGCTGAATTCAGAGTCACCTCGTTCCCTGTGTTTTTCTGCCGTTCTTTTGTCACCCGTCTGAAGAGTCTGAAACTGTCATGTCACTGCGGGACGCATCTCGAGGAACAAGAACCACGCTGGTCGGGCTGGGCCTGATTGCCGTGTATCTTGTGTATTCGCAGATCACCCGCCCGCTGCTGTCCGTCAATCGGGCTCAACAGCGGCCTGGTCTGCAGGTGGCCGTGACCGAAAATCGTTCGCCGGTGTTTGCGCAACTGGCGGAGAAGTGTTTTGATGGTGATTCGTGGGTCCACAACGCCAACGGTCGCTTTCGCTACGGAAACCGGTTGCTGTTCTTCGAGAATCAGGAAATCTTCAACGACAATCATTCTCTGCGACTGAAGCCGATCGCCATCCTCTGGCAGAACGACGCGGATGACCAACCCGTGACTGTCACAGCAGACTCCGTTCAGCTGGATGCCTCCACGGCACTCAGCCTGAGCGAAGGGCAATTCGGCAAGCTGACCAGTGGCCTGCTGTCCGGTGCCGTGCGCATCGCCGGACCGGATGGCATGAAGATTGAAGGTCGAACATTTTACATTTCTGACGATGCCAGAAAGCTCTGGACCAGCGAGCCCGTGCAGTTTGCGTGGGACCGGCATACGGGATTTGCCGAAGGTGGTGCGGAAATCGAACTCATCGGTTCTGATGAACCCGGCAATAACGGTCTGCTGTCGGTCACGGATGTGCAGCGGATTCGCCTGCTGGGGCGAGTCCACTGTGATCTGATGTTTGTGGACCAGAAGGGAAGCCGCGCACCGCTACCCCTGAAAATCAGCGCTGCCAATGGGTTTGAGTACTTTCTGCCGACGCGGGAAGCCACCTTTTCCGGATTCAGTGACCGGCCGCTGCGTCCTGACAATCAGGTGCTGGTCGAACGACCGCTTCCCAGTGGCACCACAGACCAGCTTTACTGTTCACGCATCGTGATTCAGCTTCAGCCCGAGATCTCAGAACAGCAACCACCGCCGCGCAATCCACAATTGACGGTGGCAGAAATCTCAGCCGATGGCCGCAAAGTTCTGTTTCGTTCGGAAGAGCAGCGACTCATGGCGTCCATGAACCAGCTGCGGTATCGCATCAACGACCACCTCCTGGAAATGATTGGTCGTCCGAATGCCGCCACCGGCAAAACAACGCCCGTGGAAGTCCATCAGGACGGGCGGAAACTGACAGCGCCCTCCGTAACGGTCGCACTGGATCCGGACAACCAGATCCGTTCGATTCGCTGCAATGGCCCGGGTTCCGTGGCCCCGTCAGAAAGCAATCCATTTCTTACGACGCAGGCGCCGCTCGAAAACGCGATGGAAATGCAGGTGGTGGCGGAATGGCAGGAATCGCTGCTGTGGAATCGCGCGGAAGAGGAAACGCTGACCCTGCTGGGGAACTCCAGCGTTCGCTATCCCGCTCAGGAACTGCAACTGGCTGGCGATGAAATCACTCTGACACTCGCAGCAGATCAGTCGGCAACGGCAACCGCTACAGCCACACCAACGACAACGGCAACGGATCGAAGCCAGACGGGGATTCAGCTTTCCCGACTTCAGCCGCAGTTGCTGCGTGCCAACGGCAACGTGCGACTTGATGCGCCGTCAATCTCCGGCAATGCCCGGGAATCACTGACGGTTCGCTTCCTCCCGCAAGCACCTCAGACGGCATCAGATCAGCCGGCCGCAACGCCCGTCAGCACCGCATCGAACGGGGCTGCCCCTGGCGACGAAGCAGAGAAACTTCCCCGAGCACCTTCCGGAAAGACCGCCTTCTTCTGTGATACGATCGAGTCCGGGTTGCGGTACTCCAACGGTCAGTCTGCGAGTTTTGAAGACATCTGGCTGCGTGGCAGTGTCGCGGTGACGCATCAGACCGAACAGGACAGTGACAGTTTCACGGCCCAGGGAAATGCGCTGCATGCGGCTTCGGGATTTGATGGCCGTCGTGAAATTCATCTCTTCGGGGATCCAGCCAGTGTCATTCGCGATTCCAACCGCATCGATGGGCCTCGGATTGACCTGAATGAACTGATGACCGCCGGAGTCACCCAGCGTGAAGCGAAGGTGGAAGGCAGCGGTCGAATTCGGTTTGTCGTTGACAAAGGGCTTGATGGCAGCACCCTCAGCACCCCGGCCCCACTCGACATTTACTGGAACGAGCGCATGACGTTTTCCGGACGGACGGCGCACTTCATCGGGAACGTGCGAGCGGTGCTGAATAATAAGGTGGATCTGGATGCCGAGCTGACCTGTGCCGGGATGAAAGTGTTCTTCGCTCAGGACATTCAGATTGAACGTCAGCAGGAGGCCGGGCAGTTTCGCATGATCGCTCACTCCGTTGGTGAATCTGACGTGCCGTCCGCGCGCAATGAAATTGAGAAGGTCGAATGCGAAGGTCGAGTGGTGGTCCGGATGAAGACCCTGCGGGACGGCAGCGTCTCGGCGCGGCATCATGCGGAATTCGCCGACCTGATCATTCATCAGAGTTCCGGAGAATTTCACGGCGCCGGACCGGGCTACATCGAATCCACTCAACCCGACACCAGTCGTCGCCTGACGGTATCCGGGCGAGCTGTCGCGCGAGCCAATACGCCGGTGAAGACACCGGATCAGACCTTTATGTTTGTGCGAGCGACCTTCATTGGCAATATCGAAGGCAACCATGCCACGCGTTTTGTGCGGCTGCGTCAGCACGTGAGAGGCGTGTTTGGGCCGGTTCGATCGCTCGACGACCGCATTCGTATCGACGGCATGGGCGTCAGCGAACTGCCGGACCAGACCGGTTCCATGGGCTGTGAAAACCTGACGGTCTCCCTGTCGCCTGGTGACGGGGAAACCGAAGATTCCTTCTCGCTGGTGGCCGAATCCAATGCCGCGGGGAACACCGCCGGAACACGAGCGCCCTGCCGCCTGGAATCCCGCCTCTTCTCCGGGGACGCCGACAAGATCACCTATGATCATGCCAAGCAGCAGTACATTCTGCGAGCGGAAGAAGGGCGTCAGGCCAAAGTCACCTATGTGCCTGACAATGGCGAACCGCAGACGCTGACAGGCCGCCGGTTTGAATACTACTCAGACCGCAATCAGCTCCACGCCAACCAGATCACCGGCGTCCAGGCCACCGGCGACCTCTAGCCCGGGGCGTTTCGGGATGCGTT
>JALQWE010000502.1 GCA_023258825.1 Planctomycetaceae bacterium
TGAGGTCGTCGTGCACCAGCGCGCTGGCGTGCAGCAGCTCGAGCGCGGCGCAGGCACGGACCAGCGCCTCCTCGTCGGCCGCGGGGGCGACGGCGAGGTGGCCCCACCAGCAGAACGCCGCGCGGGATTCGCCCGCCGAGCGCCTGATACTTCTGCGGCGTCTTCAGGAATTCGACAATTTCCTTCAATTCTTCGACCGCTTCATCGATGCCCGCAACATCGTTGAACGTGACGTGCACGTCTTCCTGTGCGTAAAGTCGACCGCGACTGCGGCCGAACGACATCGCTGAGCCCGCACCACCGACACGGCGGATGATGAAAACAAACGCCCCGATGATCAGAGCGGTTGTCAATAGCAACGGCAGCATCGCCTGCCACTCCGGCGTGGGTTCAGAGAACCCGTAGGTGACGCCCTTTTCGTCCAATTCACGACAAAGCTCGGTCTTCGTCTGCTCACTGGCGCTCAGCAGCGGAGTGTAGAAACGTTTCCATGGCAAAGCTGGATTCGCGAGAATGTCTTTACGCGAGTAGTCCTGCCACGTGACGTAGGCCTGTGTGATTTCCAGTTGCCAGATGCGTTCTTTGGGAAGTTCACCGGATCTGACGCGGGCGATGAAGTCGCTGTACTCGACCTTTTCCCCCTTCAGCCCGCGGGTCATGACTGAAAACAGCACCGCGGCCAGGATGCCGGCGACAAGCAGGTACCAGAAACTCCCTCCGGAGGGCGCGCGGTCCTTGCGAGGGCCCTTGGGCGTCTTGTTGGGTGTGCCTGAATCGGGGGACGGGTTCTGAGAGCCTGACATATTTGATTTCTCTGCAGAAGCAGACTGAAAGTTGCCATAGGTACTCGGCAACCAGCATTTGCCGCAAGACACTCAGCGTTCCCGGTCTGGCTGATCAGCGACGTTTGCCACCACTGGGAGGCCATGACCGGCCTGCGGTAAGTCGACTAACCGATTTTACATCAGAATCGCAACGCCCGCAGAGACAAGATTTTGGAAATGAGTGCACTGCAGGCATCACGACCGATCGCAAACTTTAGGCCTGTGTCGTCCCGTGGTCAACCGGCAGTCCGTGGGGAAACGTCATGGGACGCTGAATCTGCTGCTTTTCCTGTAAGAACCCAATTTTCCCGCAGAAAGTTGGGAGCGTGGTCCGGTCACCGGAGCGTTTGGCTGCTGTGGGCAGTCGTGCAGAAAGTCATTTCGGCGTTTTTAATAAGTCTGAGGCGGGCTTTCAGGGCTTCCGATTCCCGGAATGTCACCGTGTCGTGGGCGCGGACGGGAAAAGTCACTATCATCCGGACTCAGGAGTCGCGTCAGCCGTCGCTGGGAAGCTGTTTCCCCGCTGGTTTGCGCTTATAAGGGACTGGGGGGCACTGCAGGTAACCAGAGGCCCCCGGAACACGACTAAGGATGCAGCTCGGCAACGGCCGCCCAGGGTTCAGCGACATTCGCTCTACGGTGTCGTGGGTCTGATGGCTTCGCGAAATTTCCTGTCTCAACGCCCCGGATTTGTCAGCGGGGTTGGCTGTTCCCGGACGACCCGGCAGCCCAGGTATCAGTACATTCCTTCCGGAAGAAAGTGAACATGGCCAGGAAATCGATCAGTGAAATCAACGTTGCCGGCAAAACAGTGCTGATGCGAGTGGACTTCAACGTTCCTCTCGATGCGGATTGTCACGTCACTGACGACCGACGCATTCGTGAAGCTCTGCCGTCGATCAAGTCGGTGATTGATCGTGGGGGAAAACTGGTTCTCTGCAGTCATCTGGGGCAACCGAAGGATGGCGAGGATCTGGCGAAGTACAGCCTGCGTCCGGCGGCTGGAGTTCTGGCGACTCTGCTGGGGCAGGCCGTTGCATTCGCTGCCGACACTGTGGGACCGGAGGCCACTGCAAAGGTGGCTGCGTTGACAAGCGGACAGGTTGTACTTCTGGAAAACCTGCGATTTAACAAGGGGGAAAAGAAGGGCGATCCGGAATTTGCCGGAAAGCTGGCGGCGTTCGCGGATATTTACTGCAACGATGCATTCGGAACCTGTCATCGCACCGATGCGTCCATGGTGGCCGTTCCCCAGGCAATGGCCGGCAAGCCACGTGTTGTCGGATTCCTCGTGCAGAAGGAAATCCAGTACTTGTCCGATGCCATTGCGACACCGAAACGCCCGTTCATCGCCATCCTTGGTGGTGCAAAGGTTTCTGACAAGATCAAGGTGATCAGCAATCTGCTGAATGTCTGCGACAAGGTGTTGATTGGCGGCGCGATGGCCTACACGTTTTCTCTGGCGAAGGGCGGCAAGGTTGGAAAAAGCCGTGTAGAACCGGATCGTGTTGAGCTGGCCAGAGAGTTGATTGCTCGTGGCGGCAGCAAATTGGTGCTTCCGCTGGACACTCACTGCGGCGATGCCTTCAAGGGCGACTGCAATAAGGTCGTTGTTTCGGCGGGGGAAATCCCGGACACCTTCGAAGGCTTCGATATCGGTCCAGCGACAGCACGCCTGTACGCGGCCGAAGTGGCCAACGCCGGAACGGTTGTCTGGAACGGGCCGATGGGCGTGTTCGAAATGCCCCCGTTTGACGAAGGAACGCGGGCTGTTGCTGAGGCGATCGCCGGCAGTTCCGCCACCAGCATCATTGGTGGTGGAGACAGCGCAGCCGCGATTCAGCAACTTGGCTTCGCAGACAAAGTGACGCACGTCAGCACTGGTGGCGGTGCCAGCCTCGCAATGCTGGAGGGTGAAAAGTTCGCTGCTGTCGAGCTGCTCGACGAAGTCTGATAAAGGGCGTGGCAACGGTGAGTCTTCAGCGGTGAAATCCCGCGAAGACTCATCGTACACATCACGTTCACACGGGATTCCGGTGGAAGCCGTTGGCAAACTCGGACGACGTTCCCCGGCAATGCTTCGAGTAGCGCAGCGGACGGGTATGTGTCGCACGAAACCCAGATCACCCGCAGAATACCGGGTCACCGGACGCATTTGCTCTGTGGGGTTTTGAGTGGTCTCGCAGATTCCTCGCTGCGTTCTCTTGGCAGACCTGGGGCGGATCGATAAACTTAGTGAAGCACGGCAGTTGCGGTCTTTCAATGCCGTAGTTGCGGCTAACTGCAACTGGCCTCTGCGGTAACAGCATTGCAAGCTCTGGATCGTGTGGTGCGGAACGCAGCAGCGAAAACAGAACGCACAGATAAAAATTAAAAAAACTGTCTCGGTAGCTCAATTGGATAGAGCGTCGCCCTCCGAAGGCGAAGGTTGCAGGTTCGACCCCCGCCCGAGACATTTTTTTATGCGCTGGCTGCAGGCCGCTTGACTGAGGCACATCGGACATTCGCACGGTGTCGCATTCAGGGGATGCAAAAGCATGAAAAAAGGCTTCGCCCATTTCCAGGCGAAGCCCTTGCTCTGGTTTTGTTCGGCTCACCCGGGCGTTTCTGCCGCCGGACAGCCTGTGTCCAAACCTCCGCGATACGATGCCACAGCGGTCAAAGTCGT
>JALQWE010000503.1 GCA_023258825.1 Planctomycetaceae bacterium
GAAAAAATCAATCCGGCGCATCGGATGCCAGTGTTTGAGCTGAGTGCTGAGGAACGGCGACAGTTAGTGGCTGCTCTTCGGCGAATGGCTGTTGCCGAGGTCAGAGATACAGGTGATTCGCCCTCAGCCGTAACAGGTGACCGCGAGCGAGGAAAGACGATGGTGCAGGAGTTGCGATGCGTTTCCTGTCACCAGATTCCCGGAGTGCCGATTCCACCGCGATTGTCCGCAGCTGCATCCGTCAAGGGAGATTCTGGAAGCAGGAGTTGTCTGGTTGGTCCCGACCGCATGAGTCTTCAGGGGACACCTGCACAGCCTGTATTCAGCACGTCAGATGAAATCGTCGCACAGACAAATGTCTGGCTGGATTCACTGCGAGGGACTCCTTTGAGCACCGACCGTTTTCACAAAGGCCAGTTACTGCTGCAACGGAACGGTTGCGTAGCCTGTCATGATCGCGACGCCGATCAGGGGTTGTCGCGGTATGCCGCAAACATTGAGTCACTGCGCGATGACCTGAAAGGCCACAGCCAGCAATTGATTCCTCCATCCCTGACAGCAGTGGGTGACAGGCTTCGAGATGAAGTACTGGCTGAAGCGATGTCAGGAAGTCCTTCAATCCGTCGACTTCCGTGGCTGACGGTGCGCATGCCTCGATTTTCTCTTTCAAAAGAGGAACGTGAGGCCATTTCCTTTCGATTGATCACTGAGGACAGGATTCCGGACTCTGCCGATTCCGTACGAGCAGAACTCTTTGAACATCTGAATCCTCACCATCCGTCACTGGCCCTGCCAGAGGAACTGGTTGCCGGGAATCTGCTGGCCGGCGCTTCGGGCTTTAATTGCATTGCCTGTCACAAAGCGGGCGCGTTCGAGCCGCGAAATGTGGCATTCGGAACAAGAGGCTCGGATCTGCTGCTGATGGGAAAACGTCTGCGTGCTCGATATTTCATGCGCTGGATGCGAAATCCGATACGCGTGCTATCGGGAATCGAAATGCCGGCGATTCGAAAGCCGGTAGATCGGCAACCCGAAGAGAGTCTGGCGTTGCAAATGGCCGTTCTCTGGAAGTCGCTGTCGGATCCCGGATTCGTTCCACCCACTGTGGCGAGTCGTTATGAGCAGGTCATGGCGGTAAAACGAGGTCAAGCGCCGCGTGTCATTCGTGATGTGTTTCTGTCGGAAGAAGGCAGTTCCGAGGACGCAATTTCACGTGCCTTTGCTGTTGGATTCGGGAACGGTCACAGTGTGTTGATCGACCTCGATCACGGGCGACTGGTCCGTTGGACTGCGGGCGAATTTGCAAGGCAGCGAACCGAGGGGAAAAGCTGGTTCTGGAGCCTGTCCGGTGTCTCTGTGGGAGAAATGAAAGCCACGGAGCCGGAGGTGCAGCTGGTCTATGCCGACGGGCGAGATACGGGACTCAAGCTGATTGCTGACGAGGGGCGGGTCGCGGAGCTGCTTTCGTGGACTACGGCGGCAGATTCTGTGGAACTTCGTTTGCGATGGCACTTTGGCGAACAATCAGCTGCGGGATCCGCGGCCACCGCATCACCTCATTCTCAGACGACATCGTGGCAGGCCCACGCTAAGAATCGAACATTGATCCTGAAAATTCGACTGCAGGAGTTGGCGACTGATATTGAGAAGGCCGGGATCCGCGTTGAGTATATGGTGGAACAGTGTCCGGAAGGCATGGCGGTGCGATTTCCTGCCTGGAGAGACGGTCCGACAGCAGGTCGCATTCCCGGCGAGATTCAGACGGATCTGCAGCAGAACGTGAATCTCAGCGGGATTACGTTGAGTACCGGGCAGGCCACCGTGCGACGAATGAAATCGCTCGCCGTTCCCGGAACGTTTGCCCCCCCGGAGATAGCTCCGATTCTCAGTGATCGAGCATTGATTACGGCTGTCCCCGGATTCCGAGGGACTCGCGCGGCGTTGCCGACCGGAATCATGCCGACGGCGATCGCGTGGCGCAAAGACGGCCGAATGGCACTGACGTCTCTCAAGGGGCAGGTTTGGTTGATTGACGATCGAGACGGGGACGGTGAGTACGACTTTGCGAGTGTTTTTGCGGAGGGACTTGCTGCGCCCTATGGAATTCTGGCAGAAGGCAATGACCTTCTGGTGGCACACAAACCGGAGATTATTCGGCTGCGGGATCAGGATGGGGATTTACGTGCCGAGCATTTCGAAGTGGTCGCATCGGGGTGGGGCTATAGTGATGATTACCATGACTGGACTGCGGGGCTGGCACGCGATTCAGAGGGTAATTTGTATGTGGGGCTGGGAAGCGATTACTCACAGAAGGGGCGATCAGAAAATAAAGATCGCTGGCGGGGCACGGTGCTGAAGGTGGTCCCGGGGGGACTGATCAGTCCGGTTGCGTATTCAATGAGATTCCCCATGGGTCTGGCCTTTGATTCCGAAGGGCGCTTGTATGCGACAGATAATCAGGGAGTGCAGAATACATTCAATGAGATCAATCACGTGATCGCGGGAAAGCACTACGGCGTGCCATCGCGTCATGAGCGCGAACCGATCGAGGCTCCGGAAACGCCAGCCCTGATGATTCCTCATCCGTGGACGAGAAGTGTCAACAGTATCACGTTTCTGCCGAAGGACTTTGCACTGGGAGCTTTTGCGGGTCACGGCATCGGCTGCGAGTATGACACTCAGTGTCTGATTCGTTTCACGATGCAGGAGGTCTCAGGAGTGATGCAGGGAGCCTGTTATCGATTCAGTCGTCTGCCCGGTGCTGGTGAGTCGCCGCAGTTCACAGGCCCAATTTCCAGCGCGGTTGGGCCGGATGGCTCATTGTATATCGGAAGTCTTCGCGACAGTGGCTGGCAGGGAGCTGGCAACACGGGCTGTATTGAGCGGCTGACACCGATTGGCGACCTGCCCAATGGAATCCGGGAGATTCGGGCTACGACTTCCGGTTTTGATGTTGAGTTCCTGAGGACTCTGCCCGTAGGTATTTGCGAGCAGCCGGAGGACTGGGAGATTCAGTCATACACGCGTCACTGGACGGGCAGTTATTCGACGCCGGACGCGGAGCGCCGCAGAGTGCAGATCACCAGTGTCAGTCTAAGTGAGGATCGGCGAACGGCGACATTACTCACAGATCAGCACATTGCCGGACACTTGTACGAGCTACGGCTGGGGGGAGCTGCAGCGGCATCCGGCGATTACTGGCCAGCGGAAGGATTTTACACGATGAAGCGCGTTCCGCAGCCATGAATGGAGGGCAGTTCAGGACGTGGCAGGATCGGGATTACTGCCGGAAGGCTGCTGCAGATCTGCAGAGATGGATGCTCTTTCATCATGGCCGGGTGTTAAGTCATTGTCCAGCATCATGATTTTCTGCCAGATCTTGCGGCTGAGGCCATTGGTCAGTTGTTCGATATCATTGACTGACTGCAGGATCACGGTGTCGGACGTACTTTGTGCATAAAGGGCTCCCAGTTTTCCAATGAGCGA
>JALQWE010000504.1:0-3181 GCA_023258825.1 Planctomycetaceae bacterium
AACATGGCGAACAAACGATCGCAGGAAGCCAGTGTCCCGTCGATAATTGGTGCGAAGTCGTCAGCCATGCGACCGTTGGTAACACCACGTTCGTCGCCCGCGTTTTCACCAATTTGGATGCGCGCACCCGCAGGGAGTAATTGTTCTACTTCCTTGGCACTCTCCTTCGCAGAATGCGTCTCCCCTGAATCTACTTCTCTGTCTTCTTCCCTGTGTTTGCGTTTCGCGGCTGCCTGCGGACATACGAGCCGCGGATGCCGACCGAATTTTCGGGGACGCGGGAGCAGAAATACGCCGCTACGGCGACTGGTGTGAGCTATGTTCCGGGCTGGGTGAGGCGGACATGCGTAGGAAGCCTCAATAAAAATGCCCGAATCGCTTTCGCAGAGCGATTCGGGCGGATCCGACGGGAGCAAGACCTCCCATGGAATGCAAACAGTCTAGCATCGCCAAAGCAGCCGCGCCGAGAAAATCTCGATTTCCAGCCCGCGATTGTCTGCGAAAAGGGTGTCGCTGCAGGTTTACGCCCACATCAGGCAGTCAGCGTTACTGTCAGGATCCAGACTGTTTGCGGGAAGTTCGCCGCTGGCATGCGTCAAGACGCCAACGTGTGCGTCGCCAAAGGCTGGAGGTCCGCAAAGCCGAAGCCGCCGCCTCCCGAGAACGCCGCATCCGCAGGTCGCGCATCGCGCAGGTACCGCGCGTGTCGACGGAATCGGTTCTGCCGGCAGCATCGACAGCCCTGTCGGGTGCGTCGTCACGCAACACAGGAAATCTTGGCCCAATTTGTGACCGTGTTGGCTGTTACGAACCGCCACGCACAGCGTACCGCTGCTCGTCAAGATATTGCAGTCAGGAATGTCATGCTGCGATGCGGCGCGTGCGGGATCGTGAACGCAAGTTGTTGTGGCGGAGTAGCTTTGTCGGTCAGATGAAGTGCGATGCGGAGGCACAGAAGCGACGGACTGCACAGCGGGTTGCCACTTCGCTGCCACGTTCAACTGGCCTCGATGCCGACACCGCTACAACTCCTGACGGCGTCCAACCGTATCGATCTCCTGCGGAAACGCCGGTAGTGTGTGGCGACCGAAAGGAGAAAGTTTCCAATGACGTCCAGGATCCAGAAGAAGCTGTTGCTTCCCGACCGCGTCCGCCGCCCACCTGAAGAGGGCTTTTCCTGGGTGGACCGACGATTCCTGCAGGATTACGCCCCGCGACTCTCGCGGGACGCAATCCTGCTGTATTTCTTTTTCACCGCTGTCAGTGATCAGCAGGGACTCTCGTTCTTCGGCGACTCCACGATCGCCGTGCGTCTGAGGCTGCATGAAAAAACTGTCTGTGAAGCACGCACCGAATTAGTGAGCCACGATCTGATTGCATGGCATCGGCCACTGGTGCAGGTGCTGTCACTGCAACAACCGAAACTACAGCGAAGAGGCAGTCTGCAGTCGCTTGGTGATCTGTTTCGTTCTGCTGGAAACAAGGCTGACAGGCCCAGCAAGGGAGGCGAGTCATGAAGGTCTCTCAATGGGCTGAGATCCGTCGTCTGGCCGAAGTTGAAAAGTTATCCCGGCGCGCTATTGCTCGACGATTGGGATGCTGTCAGAGAACTGTCGCCAGAGCACTCCGCATGAGCCAGCCACCGGATGAAAAACGGGGGCCACCACGAGGCAGTCTACTCGACCCGTGGAAGCCAAAGATTGATGCAATTCTGGAACGTTATCCAGAACTGTCCTCAGCGCGTGTTCAGGAGGAAATTTGCCGCGGTCCTGATGGATATCGGGGCGGCATCACGCTCGTGCGCAACTACCTCCACCAGACCCGGAAGCGCCCGTCGCGTGTCTATCAGGAAGTCGAGTACGAGCCGGGGCAGGCGCTGCAGGTTGACTGGGGTTCCTGCGGAACCATCCAAATCGGCAGCACTCAGCGAAAAATTTCCGTGCTGGTCGCCGTCCTCTGCTACAGTCGCATGTGCTACATCGAATTCTGTCTGTCACAGCGGAAGGCGGAATTCTACAGAGCCATTGTGAACGCACTGACATTCTTTGGCGGCAGTCCGCGACGGATCATCTTCGATAATCTCAAGGCGGCTGTCCTGAATGGTTCCGGTCGTCACGCATGTCTGCATCCTGAGTTCCTGGCCCTCTGCGGACACTTCTGCCTTGAACCGATTGCCTGTGAGCGACGCGATCCGGAATCCAAAGGGACGGTTGAGGCCGGCGTACGGTATGTCAAACACAATGCACTGGCAGGACGGAAAGAGCAACTGATCACATGGGACGACTATCAGCAGCTTGCTGCCACCTGGCGTGATGACGTCGCCAATGTTCGTCTGCATCGCTCGACGCGGCAGAGACCCGTCGATCGATTCATTCAGGAGTCCGCAGCGCTTCGTCCCCTGCCAGGATTTGACTTTGATACAGACGAAGTGACACCAGCACTCGTGAGTTCCCATGCGCATGTGCACTTCGATGGGAACCGCTATTCCGTTCCGCCAAAGCTGAAGGATGAAACCGTGACGATTCGCGCCAACGCCTCACAGGTCCGGATCATTGACGGCAGCCAACTGGTGACCTGTCATAAGCGATGCTATGACCGCAATCAAAAACTCTCGCTGCCTGAACATCGCCTTGAAGCCCTGAAAATGCGGAGTCGCATGCGCGCCCATGACATTGAAGACGCGTTCGATACACTCGGTGAAGAGGCCCGGAAGTTTCATCTCGAACTGCGCCGACAGCCCGTGAAAACGATAACCCATCTGCGTCGCATTCTGAATCTGGTGCATCTTTATGGTCGACGCGATGTCATGGCTGCGATCACTCAAGCCAACCAATGGCTGACCTTTGATGCAGCCTACGTCGAAACCATTCTGCTACAGGATCGCAGACGGAGGGAATTGCCATCACCTACGCAGGTGCGCCCCCGCCGTGAGGAATTGCTTGAAGAGACGGATCTGGAAGAACCGAATCCCGCTGTCTATGACCGTTTGACCGATACTGCAGGAGAATCAGAAAATGAGTGATCATCAATCGAAGCTGCACCAACTTCTGCACCAGAATCTTGCCGAACTGAATCTGACGCAGATGGCTGCCAATTATCGAGAAACACTGGACGAGGCAGCTCGTCACAACAGCTCTATGCTGGAAGTGCTGTCATCGCTGGTGGCGATGGAAGTGACCTC
>JALQWE010000504.1:3191-3476 GCA_023258825.1 Planctomycetaceae bacterium
CGCGCTCTCCAGAGGCGCATCATTCAGGCTCGATTGCCAAAGGTGAAGACATTGGCTGAGTACAAATTCGATTTTCCGAAGCGAATTCCGAAGCAGAAAATTGTCCGCCTGTTCGACTGTCAGTTCATTGAACAGCATCAGTCTGCCGTTTTGATCGGGCCAACGGGAGTCGGTAAGACGCATCTCCTGACAGCAATGGGCTACACAGCCTGTGAACGAGGCATCAGCGTACGTTTCACGCGTGTCATCGACATGATCAATCGACTCACGACTGCTCAGATCAAT